>DUQT01000135.1 GCA_012837655.1 Actinomyces sp.
GCCAGGGTTGTCTTTCCGACTCCCGGTGGGCCCCACAGGATTACGGACGAAACGGCGCGTGACTGGTCCTGCGGTTCAAGGAGTCGGCGCAAAGGCGAACCGGCTTGCAGCAGGTGGTCTTGGCCAAGAACCTCCTCGATTGACTGTGGGCGCATGCGCACCGCAAGTGGGGCCCGCTCATTTTGAGCCGGAATGCCCAGCGGATCCATACCAACCGATTCGAAAATATCCATGTTCTAAGCCTAGCGAATACCGGGTACACCCAAATTCGCGTAGGCAGAACAAAGGGAGCCGGGCTTCCCCGGCTCCCCTGCTTGAAAAGTTTAGGCTAAGAATTTAGTCAAAGAGTTCTGTGGTTCCAGCTCCGTGGCGAACGACTACCGGAGTTCCGGACGTGAAGTCGATGACCGTGGTGGCGCCCTCATTTCCTACTGGGCCACCAAGTACGAGATCGACCTGGTTGCCGATGCGTTCCTCGACTTTCTCGCCGTCCCACATGGCTTCTTCTTCACCCGGCATGATCAGCGTCGAACACAGCACGGGTTCACCGAGAGTTTCAACGATTGCCTGCGTGATGTTGTGATCCGGAATGCGCACACCAATCGTCTGCTTCTTCTTATTCAGGGTCTGGCGAGGCACTTCCTTCGTTCCACGCAAAATAAACGTGTACGGTCCAGGCGTGAGTGCCTTGATGGTGCGGAATGCTTTGTTATCAACAATTACGAGCTGACCAAGCTGAGAGAAATTGTGGCAGAGCAAAGAGAAGTTGTGCTTTTCGTCGAGGTCACGAATCCGACGAATCTTGTCCAGCCCGTCCTTATTACCCATCGTCGTTGCGATTGCGTAACCGGAGTCAGTTGGAAGCGCGATTACGCCCCCATCCTTCAGCAATTCAACGGCTCGGTTTATGAAACGGACTTGCGGATTCTCTGGATGCAGTTCTAAGTAGGTCATACATCACATCGTAACAATCTGGTTACGATCTCGGAGCTAAAAAGAAACCTTTCAGTAAGATCCCATCGAACTTTACGCCTGACATAAGGAAGCGGCTCGGACGCGGCATCGCGAGACCGCGTCCCGCGGCGCGCCGATGAAATGGCTCAACGCCGGCGCACAATTTCAGAAGCGGCCTGACCCCAATTATGGGGGCCAAGCCGCCTCTAAATGTCTTCGATCAGCCCTGCCAACTCGCGAGAATCACGGGTTCGCAATTCTCACAAACTCGCCGGCTGGCGATCCCTAAACTACGCGTCAGTCTCCTCAGAGTCTTCTTCCGGATCGTAGTCGACGCCGGTCTCGGCGCGCTGCTCCGGGGTAATCGGTGCAGGGGCCTCTGTCAGCGGATCGTATCCACCACCGGACTTCGGGAAGGCGATGACGTCGCGGATTGATGCGGACTTCGTCAGCAGGGCAACGATGCGGTCCCAGCCAAACGCGATACCACCGTGCGGAGGAGCACCGAACTTGAAGGCATCCAGCAGGAATCCGAACTTCTCCTGCGCTTCTTCCGGTCCAATGCCCATGACGTTGAAGACGCGTTCTTGAACGTCGCGACGGTGGATACGGATTGAACCGCCGCCGATTTCGTTACCGTTGCAAACGATGTCGTATGCGTATGCCAGCGCGTTGCCGGGATCCTCTTCGAACTTGTCGATCCACTCGGGGTTCGGGGATGTGAAGGCGTGGTGAACAGCGGTCCACTTGGAGTGGCCGAGGTCCACGTCGTCATCCTGGCCGGCCTCCTTGAACAGCGGTGCGTCAACGACCCAGACGAAGCTCCATTCGTCCTCGTCGATCAGTCCAACGCGCTTACCAATCTCAAGGCGTGCCGCACCCAGAAGTGCTCGACTATCAGTCGCCTTACCAGCTGCAAAGAAGATGCAATCGCCAGGCTTAGCTCCGGTGGCCTCCATCAGACCGTCGCGCTCAGCTTCGGAGATGTTCTTTGCGACTGGGCCACCAAGCTCGCCCTCGTCGTTGATGGTTACGTATGCAAGACCCTTCGCGCCGCGTGAACGTGCCCAATCCTGCCACTTGTCGAAGGTGCGTCGCGGCTGCGAGCCGCCGCCGGGCATGACGACCGCGCCGACGTACGGGTTTTGGAATACGCGGAATGGCGTGTCCTTGAAGTATTCGGTCAGGTCAACGATTTCCAGGCCGAAGCGCAGGTCCGGCTTGTCGGTGCCGTACTTTTCCATCGCTTCGCGGTACGTCATCCGCGGAATCGGGGTTTCCAAGTCGTAGCCGATCGTCTTCCAAACGGCCTTGAGGACGTCCTCCGCAACGGCAATGACGTCATCCTGGTCAACGAAGGACATTTCAACGTCGAGCTGCGTGAACTCAGGCTGGCGGTCGGCGCGGAAGTCCTCGTCGCGGTAGCAACGCGCGATCTGGTAATAGCGCTCCATGCCACCCACCATCAAAAGCTGCTTGAACAGCTGCGGTGACTGCGGTAGCGCGTACCACGATCCTGGCGCCAAACGCGCGGGAACCAGGAAGTCACGCGCACCTTCCGGCGTTGAACGGGTCAGCGTCGGCGTTTCGACCTCTACAAAATCGTGATTATCGAGGACGCTGCGGGCCGCCTGCGAAACCTTTGAACGCAGGCGCAGGGCGTGCTGCAGCTGGGAGCGGCGAAGGTCCAGGTAGCGGTAGCGCAGGCGAACTTCCTCGCCAACCTTGGCGGAATCCTCC
This sequence comes from Actinomyces sp., assembly GCA_012837655.1. Classification (GTDB taxonomy): domain Bacteria; phylum Actinomycetota; class Actinomycetes; order Actinomycetales; family Actinomycetaceae; genus Gleimia. Next base: position 2,695 of record DUQT01000135.1, read on the forward strand.
GCGTGGTCTGAAACCTGGAACGGTAGCGGCGCACTGGTGTTCAGAATCTCAACGTCATCACCCAGGACCTCGATCTCACCTGTGGGGATGTTTGGGTTTTCGTTGCCCTCGGGACGCAGGGAGACCTCACCGGTCACCTGAAGCACGAACTCTGAACGCAGCTGGTGAGCCACGTCCTCATCCCTGACAACTACCTGAGCGATCCCGGTAGCGTCACGTAAATCAATGAAGACGACTCCACCGTGGTCGCGACGACGGTCGACCCAACCGGCGAGCGTTACTTTTTCACCTTCCAGTGACGCGTTTAGAGATCCAATATCGTGTGTACGCAGCATTCGGCGTTCCTTTCATATACGTGCGACACCGCGAGACGGGCGGGCGCAACCTCTATCCTAAACCCGTTCTGTGCAAGCCAAAAACCTGGGCCGACAAATCGGGTTTTGTACGCTTCGTAACAGTTCTCGAGGGCGGGCTTCGCGCGGTTTGCCATTGGGGCGGCGGATCTTTAGCGTTAGAGCTATGGCGAACAGGGTTAACGACACGGAGCAAAGAGCAACTGAACGCCTTTTGCTGATTGGTTCTGTTGTTCTAATCACAAGCCTTGCGTTTGAGGCTTTGGCTACGACGAATGCGATGCCAACTGTGGTTGCGGATTTGGGTGGTGACCGCTGGTATTCGTTGGCGGCCGGTATGGTATTGGCCGGCCAGATTGTGTCCACAACTGTTGCGGGCTGGTGGGCTGATAAGTCGGGTGTTCGCACGCCGCTATTCCTTGGTTTGACCATGTTTTCTGCAGGCGCGTTGGCGGCGGGACTCGCTCCGAATCTGGCCGTGTTCGTGCTTGGACGCGCTATCCAGGGTCTGGGGTCTGGGCTCGTGATGGTTCCGCTGTACGTCATGGTTGGCGCGATGGTGAGCGCTGATCGTAGGCCAATGTTTTTCGCCGCGTTCTCGTTTGCGTGGGTGCTTCCTTCGATGATTGGACCGTTCATTGCGGGCTACATAGTTGATCATTGGGATTGGCGCCCAGTTTTCTGGCTGATTGTTCCGATTGCGCTGGTGGCGCTACTTCCGCTGGGTCCGATTGTGAAGCGGATGCCGAACCCGCAGCCGCAGGATGTGACTCCCCCGCCAGCAGTTATCGCTGCACTGATCACGGGTGGCGGCATCGTTGCTCTACAGATCGCCGGTGGTCTGCGCTACGCTCCCATGTGGATTGCCACCGGGATCGGCGTGATCCTGCTGGCAATTGGAATGCCGCGACTACTTCCGAAGGGCACATTCCGGATTCGCCCGGGCGTGCCTGCAATCGTTGCGATGCGCGTGACGATCATGGGGGCAATGGTGGGCGCCGAGTTCTTCCTCCCCCTCGTCCTGGATCGCGTCCATAACTGGGAGGCATCCCAGACCGGTTGGGCCATCGCACTGGGGTCTGTCACGTGGACCGTGGGTTCATGGTTGCAGGCAAAGGTTCACCAGTGGAACCACCGGTTGCGCACACCATTCGTCGGCGCGATCACGGTGCTTGCAGGTGCTGCGGTAGCATTCACACTTCCCGTTGCTTCCATCCCGCCGTTCGTGACGCTGGTCGGATGGGCGTTCATTGGGCTCGGGATGGGACTTGCCCACTCAACCTCTTCGGATTTGTCGCTGGCTGTCACCGAACAGGCGCACCACGGAGATGTTTCGGCGTCGCTACAGCTGGCTGATGCACTCGGTCCGGCTCTGGCAATGGGACTCATTTCGGTGGCTTTGTCGACCTGGCACCACATCGGTAACGGGGTTGCTCCGTACCTGCCCGCGTCCTCGGTTTCATTCATCCTGGCACTGCTCGGCGTAATCGCCGCTTCCAGAATCCTGGGGTTAACCCGACGCGACACGGACCTGCTGTAAGCAACCTCACCGCAAGATTATGCGGAAAAATCGCATTATCCATGTAGGGTTGCCAGTGGCCGCTAACCTCCAGTGTTGTGTATGGTTCCGCGATTGTTCGCGAGTGTTGTAGTAGGGGGAATGCGGCGCTTGTTTTCTACTGAATGGATGCCATGACCTCCGTCGATTTTTCCGACCTAAATCTGCCAACCCCGATTCTGGATGTTATTCGCGACCTCGGTTTCGAAGAGCCCACCCCGATTCAAGCTGAATCAATCCCCGCCCTCATCGCTGGACGTGACGTGGTGGGTGTTGCTCAAACGGGCACGGGTAAAACCGCTGCGTTTGGGCTACCACTGCTATCCCTTATCAACGCCGACGACCATTTTGTGCAGGCGATCGTGCTTGCGCCGACGCGCGAGCTCGCCCTCCAAAGCGCCAAAGCGATGGAAGACTTTTCCGCGAACCTGCCCGGCATCTCCGTCATCGCGGTGTACGGCGGCGCGTCGTACGGCCCGCAGATCAAGGCCCTAAAGAGTGGCGCCCAAATCGTCGTGGGCACGCCAGGCCGAATCATTGACCTCATTGAAAAGGGGCATCTGCAGCTCGATCAGGTGCGCGTCCTCGTGCTTGATGAAGCCGACGAAATGCTACGCATGGGCTTCGCGGAAGACGTGGAAACCATTGCCGCGACCATGCCGGAATCCGAGGACCGCGTCACCGCCCTCTTTTCTGCCACAATGCCGCCCGCGATTGAACGCGTCGCAGATCAGTATTTGACCGATCCGGTGCGCGTCGAGGTCGCCCCTCAGGCAACGACCGCGGACACGCTAGATCAGACGTACGCAATCGTTCCGTACAAGCACAAACTTGGCGCCCTTTCGCGCGTTTTGGCAACACGGGACGAGGACGCGGCTATCGTGTTTGTTCGCACGAGGGCTGATGTGGATGATGTGTCTGCCGATATGACTCGTCGTGGGTTTAAGACTGCGGGAATCTCTGGCGACGTTTCGCAAACCGAGCGTGAGCGGATTATGCGCAGGCTACGCGACGGTTCGCTCGACGTCTTGATCGCGACTGACGTGGCTGCGCGTGGTCTGGACGTTGAACGCATTGGCCTGGTTGTGAACTTCGATGTTCCGCGAGAACCGGACGCTTATGTCCACCGCGTGGGCCGCACGGGTCGTGCAGGTCGCGAAGGTCGCGCACTAACTTTCTTCACCCCGCGTGAACGAGGTCGCCTGCGTCGCATTGAAAAACTCACCGGCACGCCGATGACCGAGGTCGCCATCCCAACTCCACGAGAAGTCTCGCAGGTCCGCGCAAAACGCCTACTTGCCACAGTTACCGATCGCATTGATGCGGGACGCCTGGACCTTTACGAAGAGCTCATTTCCGCCCTCGTGAATGAATCTGAACTTGAAATCGAGGACGTTGCCGCGGCACTTTTGGCGCTGGCAATCGGCGACCGCGGACCCGACGCCGACCCGGATCGCCGCGGAACTGGCCGAATCCGGCGCGAAGAGGTTGTAGACGACGAAGGTAACTTCATCGCCGCGTCGTTTGAGGAGGGACGCGACACTCCGACGATGTCGAAGTCGCGTAGGCGGGGCGGCGGTCGCCCCGTAGAATCCGCATTCTCGCACCGCTACCGCATCGAAGTTGGCCGCAAGGACAACGTGAAGCCCGGCGCGATCGTCGGCGCAATTACAAACGAGGGCGGAATTGACGGCAAGGATCTGGGACGCATCGACATTCTGCCGACGTTCTCACTTGTAGACATGGCCACTCCGCTTTCTGAGGACCAGCTGGAGCTGATTGGTCGCGCGACTGTTGCTGGCCGGGAGCTTCGCATCAGCGAAGACAAGGGCCCCCGTAAGGAAGGCGGGCCCATCAAGAAGTACGGGCACGCCAAGAAGGACTTCAAGCAAAAGCGACGCGGAAGCTTTGATCGTCACGGCAAGGGTCGGCCCAACTTTGACCGCGGTAGGAAGGGCCAGCGCCGCTTCGGGCAGAAGCGTTTCCGCTAAACGCGGGCAAGCGTGTTGCCACTAGAAACGAGAAAAGTAGCTTTCAGCGATACGAGCACTTGCGTTTCCGCTAAGACTGCGACGTGCGCTAGCGTTTCCGCTAAGGACTAGAGGCGGGATAGCGAGTCTGAGATGACTCGCTGTCGCTGGTCCTCGTTCTTGAGGGGGAGCCACAGGTCGTCGTGAATGACCTCGGCTATGGATTCTCCAACGGCTTGCGTCGCTTTCTTCGCCGCCCTGGACGCAGCGATTCTGGCCGCAAACATGCTGAAGAAAGCGATAAGCACGGTCCATAGCAACCCACCCAGAAGTAGCCAGGTCGGTATTGGAAGTGCTCTAAACATTGGTGGTTGCAGGTCGATGTAGAGGGACTCTCGGGCCAGCCACAGGACCAGCAACCAGCCGCCTCCAACTATCGCGGCAAGCCAACCGATCCACTGAATGAAGTTCATGAACCGCCACCAGCCCGCTTTCTCGGGCTGCACGCCCAGGTCAGTGCTGGAAACCGCGCTGGACAACTTATCTGGAACATCGGCACCAGCCTGCCGGGCAACACACTTCAAAGCGCGTGCCCACACAGCCGGCCGCCCCTCAGAATACGTGTCCGTCAAATCGCGCAACTGCACCTGTAGCGCCGATTCGGCGGCAGAACTGATCTGCATTGAATGCGGCCCATCACCTGTACCTAGGTGAAGTCGACGCAAGGGATCGGGCCGAAGTGTTCGTAGTTTGCGAACCGGCATCCACGCCATGGTTTTCGATGCGCGGTGAATATACGCATTGCGCACAGCATCAGACACGATCGGAACGCCAGCGGCACCAGCGCCGACCTCGAAAAGCTTTGGAACAATGTCGTTCTCAGTGAACCTGGGAAGATTCTTGTAATCGGCGCCAAGTAGCTCACGCAGTTCAGACACCATCCGGTCCACATCCGCGTTGAGTCGGGCGGCTTCCTCCCGCTGTACCCGCGCGACATCGTTGATGTGCATGCGAAGGTGGTCGATGCCCTCCCCTGTCACGGAAGATACGGGCACAACCCGCGGATTCTTCACACCATCTTCCACCAGCAGGTTCTGCAGGTCGCTCAAAACAACGGACCTGTCGGCCGCGTTGAGGCGATCCACCTGAGACAGCGCAACGATGGTGACCTTGGAATGCCCGGCAAGGGGGCGGATGAACTCGGAATGAAGAACGTCGTCAGCGTATTTTTGCGGATCGACCACCCACACAAGCACGTCAACGCGCTGGGCAAGCTTGGCCACGAACTCGCGGTTGTCAACGTTGACAGAATCAATGTCCGGCAGATCCACGACGGTCACATTTTCAGACAGGCCACGCCCCATCGGCATTAGGACACGATTCTTAATCTCGAGCCAATCGAGGATGCGCGTAGGTTCCGCGCCGGGCGCTGACGCCGCCAAAGCCGCGGTGGTCGTTGGCCTGCGAACACCAACAGATGCAAGATCAGCACCCATGAGGGCGTTGAACAGGCTCGACTTCCCCGACCCAGTAGCACCAATCAACGCCACAACCGTGGTGTCGGGATCCAGCCCGAGGCGCTCCTGCGCGATCTGGATCCTGTCACTGAACTGCGCACGATCATCGTCGGATAGATCATCACCAAGCAGCTCCACAATCTGCGCCACCTGCTTGACCCGCGCGTCGATTGGAGTGTCATCAAGGCGATTAAAGATCCTCATGATTGACCTCCCGCCACGCCTTTCGGGCACGCGCAGAAGCCTCGTACAGCTCCTCCGGAGAGCTAACCGCAGGGATGCAATCCAAGAAAGACTGCGTTGAAGCACTTAGCACTTCTCGCAAATCGTCCAGCAGAGTCTGGTGCGCCTGCTTCGTCATCGCCTGCACGGCCTGGTCACCAAACACGGATTCAAGTAGCCGCTGGGCAACCACAGAAGTCGCCCCCGCAACCCCAACTTCCGCGCCCGTAAGACCGCCCGTGGAAGCAAAAATTACGATCATTAATGCGACCCCGAGGACGTTCACACCAATCGCCAGGAAACGCGCCGACATCTTGCGGGACCCGGCCTGGTCGCGAACCATTTCCAGCAGGTCCTTTTGCCACCTGCGAGTCATCTGCATGGCCGTCTCATGGATTTCGCGCGCCGTGGTGTCGGGGACCTGGGCCTCTACCTCGCGCATTGCTCGATTTTGGCGCCAAGTCGCTCGAATCGCATCGTGGGTCCGGGCAATCTCGTCAGAAAGAAGTGCGGATAGCCCCTCACCTATTGCCTGCTCAACGGGTTCGGCTTTAACAGGATTTCCAGTCAGGAAGCCAGTGATGCGGGCCTTCACCCAGGAAATGCCCTCGTCAATCTTCTTCGAGAGCTCCGCTGTGCCCACGACCTCCTGCCAGCGAGACAGGACCTCACCGCGAAGCAGGGAGCCATTCTGAGTCTGCTCAGCCACCCTGCGAATGGCCGCATCGATTTCTGCGTCTACGACCTGGGCGGCATCCGTTGCGACTACTGCCTGTTCGGATAGCGACGTCACCAGTCCATCCACGCTATCGAGTAGCGCATCCACCGAGCCGTGTAGCGTGCGCTTTGCCGTGGCCGCGCGCGCCTGCGCGGTATCGCTCAAAGACGCCAACCAGTTAGTCAAGGGCTGTAGCTTTTCGCGTGGAATCATGCCATCAACCAGTTCGGTTTCCTCAATGGCAATGAGCGGGGCTCGACCAAGGTCAGCATCCGCAAGCATCCGCGAAAAATCAACGTGAACTTCTTCAAGCGCCTGCGGGGGAACCCGGTTCAACACGATAGCTACTGCAATGTTCCTGCGAGCAGCGTCCTCCAACATCTTCCACGGCACCGCATCCGCGTAACGCGCCGCAGTTGTAACGAAAACCCACAGGTCCGCGGCGTCAAGGAGCTGCCGCGCCAGGTTGCGATTGTCTTCTACAACAGAATCGAGGTCGGGCGCATCCAGCAGGGCAAGGCCGGGGCGAACCGCCAGGTTTTCGCGCAGTTCAAGTTCATGGACGGATTCCGCCGTCGGTTCAGAAGGTGGTGCCTGCGCGTCAATGCGCCTGCGCGGAAGTGTTGGCAAAATGCGGTCGGGTTCAAACCAGCGCGCGTCCTCTGGGCGATGTAGCAGTAGCGGCCGACGCGTGGTTGGTCGACGTGCAGACGACGCCGACACGGTCTGATTCACCAGCGAGTTAACAATGGTTGACTTGCCCGCTCCCGTGGAACCGCCAACCACGCACAGTAGCGGCGCGTCCAAGTTGGAAAGTCGTGGCAGAATATGATCCTCCAAGCGGCGCACACCGCGCGTGCGGGTCTCGCGAGCCTCGTCCGCGCCAGGAAGGTGCAGAGGTAGCGAGACCGCGTCCAGC
>DUQT01000136.1 GCA_012837655.1 Actinomyces sp.
CGCGCTTCGGAGCAGATCTCAGTTGCAGACGGCAAGCTGACATCATCTGGAGTTCTGGGCAATAACGGCCTCCTATATAACGCGCAAATCAAGGCGGTCGTCGAGGGCGAAGGCGCTTCGACTTCCAATGCCGACGGTGCGCTGCGCGTGTCTGGTGCGACGGGCGTGACGCTTTACATTTCGGCGGCAACGGATTACAAGCAGGTTCACCCCGGTTACCGCACCGGCGAATCGGCGGACGACCTGGATGCGCGCGTTGCAAAGAACGTCGAGGGCGCAGCTGCGAAGGGCTACGACGCGGTGCTTGATGCGCACGTGAAGGACCACTCCGGGTTGTATGACCGGGTTTCGGTCGATTTGGGACAGAGCCCGACCTACGGTGAGGGAGCACTCCCGACCGATGACCTGCTGTACCGCTACAAGATTGAGAACGCGAGCCGCGCTCAGCAGCGCGCGCTTGAAATGCTGATCTACGATTACGGTCGCTACCTGACGATCGCGTCTTCGCGCGAAAACAGCCAGCTACCGTCGAACCTGCAGGGAATCTGGTCGTCCACTGCGGACGACAACGCGCACGGCGCCACGCCGTGGGGTGCGGACTTCCACCTGAACGTGAACCTGCAGATGAACTACTGGCCGACGTACTCGTCGAACCTGTCGGATTCCGCGCTTCCGCTGATTGAGTTCACGGAGGGCCTGGTGGATCCGGGTCGCGTTACCGCGCGGGTGTACGCGGGCGCCGAAACGCCTGACAACACGCCGATTGGCGAGGGCGAAGGCTACATGGCCCACACCGAAAACACGGCGTACGGGTGGACAACTCCGGGCGCTGCGTTCTCGTGGGGTTGGAGCCCGGCCGCGGTGCCGTGGATTCTGCAAAACGTGTACGAGTACTACGAGTACACCGGTGATGAGGGCGTCCTGCGCGACCGCATCTACCCGCTGTTGAAGGAAGAGGCGAACTTCTACGTCAACTACATGCTGCACAAGGGCAACCGCCCTGACGCGGATGGCGAACCCCGCCTGACGACGGGCGTTGCGTACTCTCCGGAGCACGGCCCGCTCGGCACGGACGGAAACGCCTACGAGAGTTCCCTAGTGTGGCAGCTGCTGCAAGACGCGCAGGAAGCCGCGACCGCCCTCGACGTCGATGACGAACTGGTCAACAACGACGGGGAATGCAGCGTTGAAAACTGGCAGAAGGACGCGGCTGGCGCGTTCACGCAAGCGGATGCGAACCGGTCGTGGAACTGTGCGCAAAGCCTGCTGAAGCCAATCGAGGTTGGCGACAGTGGTCAGATTAAGGAATGGTTCTTTGAGGGCGAGCTCGGCAAGACTGTGGATGGCGCAAACATCCCTGGATACCAGGGGAATCACAGGCACTTGTCGCATATGCTCGGCTTGTTCCCTGGTGACCTGATCACGGTTGACAACGCGGAGTTCATGGACGCCGCGAAGGTTTCCCTGAACGCTCGCGGTGATGACGCGACGGGTTGGGGCGTGGGCCAGCGCATTAACTCGTGGGCGCGCACGGGCGACGGTGATCGCGCGCTGGTGCTTATCAACAAGCAGCTGAAGAACGCGATGTACCCGAACCTGTTCGACGCGCATCCGCCGTTCCAGATTGACGGCAACTTCGGAAACACTTCCGGTGTGAACGAGATGCTGGTGCAGTCCAACTCCACCTTCAAGCTGGATGATACGGCCTACCACAACTACATTCACCTGCTTCCCGCCCTGCCGGCGAAGTGGGCGAACGGTTCCGTGGATGGCCTGAAAGCGCGTGGAAACTACGACCTCACGTTCGACTGGTCCGACGGCACCGTTGACAACGTCACCGTTCATTCGAACCTTGGTGGTGAAGTCGTTCTAGCGTTCGAGGGCGCCGCTAGGTTCCAGTCAGCGATAACCGAGGACGGAGTTGAGCCGATCACCAAACTGGACGACACTCACATCCTGTTCAACACGGAAGCGGGTAAGTCGTACACGCTGTCGACGGAGGCTGCTCCCGAGGAGCCGACTGAACCTACGGAGCCTTCGGAACCCTCGGAACCTTCTGAGCCGACTGAGCCGTCCGAGCCTGCGGAGCCTACTGGCCCGTCTGAACCTTCGGAGTCTTCAGAGCCGACGGAACCGATTGAGCCGACCGACTCGACGGGCACAACCGATCCGACTGTGATCGAGCCGTCTGATTCGGGTGACTCCGGCAATTCTGATCAGTCGAGCCTGCCGAAGACGGGCGTTGAGATTGGCGCACTCGTGGTTCTTGGCCTGGGTCTTGGGGTAATGGGAATCTCCGCAGTCACACTGCGTCGCAGGAGGAACATGTAACCCCCTAGTCGCCTAACAACACGGGCTGACGGTTTCCACTTCGGATCCGTCAGCCCGTGTTTTGTTTCCCCGCGTTTGTACGTGGAGGTGAACTCTGCAAAATGGAGTCATTGTCGCGCCGCATTCGCACCGATCGTTCCAAAACGCGACCAGGACAGGCGCCGCGACTACGTGCCGGTCAGGGCACACGACAGCAACGCGACCAGGACAGGATCCGTGGCGAAGCGGCGATCTAGGCACACGACAGCAACGCGACCAGGACAGGCACCGCGGCAACGTGGCGATCTGGGCGCACGGCAGCAACGCGGCGATCAGGGCACACGACAGCAACGCGGTTGAACTTGATTGCATATACAAAAGGAGGGCGCGGGCCGAAGCCCACGCCCTCCGAAATATTGCGCTTAGAGTGCGGCGATGATGTTTTCCACGGACGCCTTGGCGTCACCGAAAAGCATCTTGGTGTTCTCCTTGAAGAACAGCGGGTTCTGAACGCCCGCGTAGCCGGTGGCCATGGAGCGCTTGAACACGATCACGTCGTGCGCATTCCACACCTTCAGAACAGGCATGCCAGCGATCGGCGAACCGGGTTCTTCAGCGGCGGGGTTCACCGTGTCGTTAGCGCCGATCACGAGGACGACGTCAACGTCACCGAAGTCGTCGTTGATCTCATCGAGTTCCTTCACAATGTCGTAGGGAACCTTCGCTTCAGCCAGGAGCACGTTCATGTGGCCAGGCAGGCGACCGGCAACCGGGTGGATGCCGAACTCGACCTCAACGCCCTGATCGCGTAGCTTGCGAGTCAGATCTGCAACCGGGTACTGAGCCTGCGCAACAGCCATGCCGTAACCCGGCGTGATCATTACGCGCTTCGCGTCCTTCAGCATCTGAGTGACCTCAGCGGCATCAGTTTCCTGGTGCGTGCCCCGCTCCTCATCGCCAGCGGTGACGGCACCATCAGAGCCGAAACCACCCAGGATTACAGAGACGAACGAGCGGTTCATGGCCTTACTCATGATGTAGGACAGGAATGCACCCGAAGAACCAACCAGCGCACCCGTGATAATCAGCAGGTCGTTGTTAAGCATGAAGCCAGCCGCAGCTGCCGCCCAACCGGAATAAGAGTTCAGCATCGACACAACGACCGGCATATCGCCGCCACCAATAGCGGCAACCAGGTGCACACCAAACGCCAAGGCGATCACCGTCATGATGATCAGCATTGTTGTTGCGAGCGGCGTAACACCGCCCTCGCGAATAAATACCACCATCAGGATCAGTACGACCACAAGCGCCGCCAGGTTCAGCCAGTGGCGGCCCGGCAACATGAGCGGTGCACCCTTGATCTTGGCGGACAGTTTCAGGTACGCGACGATCGAGCCGGTGAACGTGACGGCACCGATGAAGACGCCCAGGTAGACCTCGCCCAGGTGGAATCCACCCAGCATTTCAGCCTGCGCGTCGGGCGCCAGATAGGAGTTAAATCCGACGAGGACGGCCGCAATACCTACGAATGAGTGCAGTAGTGCGATGAGCTCCGGCATGCCGGTCATCTCAACGTTACGGGCCTTCCAAATACCAATCATCGCGCCGATCAGCATCGCAACAGCGATCAGGAATGCAGTGACCACAACACCACGGGCAGGGTCGGACGTGAGCGCAAGCGTGATCGTTGCAACGAGGGCGATAGTCATACCGATAATGCCCGCATTGTTGCCCTGCTGGGCAGTTTCATGCTTGGACAGGCCCGCGAGGGCGCGGATAAACAACAGTGCCGCGACAATGTATGCAAGCGCGACGAACGTTTGAACGCCCGTTGCGGTAGCCGCAGATACGGGGGCCGAAGGAAGTAGCGTGCTCGCTTGAGTTAGAGGAGTAAACATCTATATCAATCCTTCTTGAACATTGCGAGCATGCGGTGCGTGACCGTGAAACCACCAAAAATGTTGATGGACGCTACGACAATCGCGATGAACGACAGTATCGAAACTAGGAGGTTCGCCGACCCCACCTGCAAAATCGCGCCCACCAAAATGATGCCGGAAATCGCGTTTGTCACCGACATCAGCGGCGTGTGCAGCGAGTGCGTGACCGCAGTAATCACGTAGAAACCAAGGATGATCGCAAGTGCCAGGACCATGTAGTGGCCCAGTACCGGCGCGGGGGATACCCATACGAGGGCGATTCCCAAAACTACGGCAACGGCAGTCCAAATGAAGCGGTTGCGCTTCTTGCGGGCTTCTGCGCGAGCCTCCTCGGCCGCGCGTGCTGCTTCTTCAGCAGGATCGGGCTTGGGTGCGGCAGGGGCTGCGGGAGCAGCGGAAACCTTGACCGGCGGTGGTGGCCACTTCACCTCCCCAACCTGGGTGACGGTGATACCGCGAACGATTTCGTCCTCCATATCGAGGACCAGCTGGCCATCCTTTTCCGGAGTGGTCAGCTTCATCAGGTTCACAATGTTTTGACCGTAAAGCTGTGAAGACTGAGCCGGCAGGCGACCAGCAAGGTCAGTAATACCGAGGATAATCACACCGTTTTCAGTGACGACTCGTTCACCGGGAACAGTTAGCTCGCAGTTACCGCCATTAGCAGCGGCCATATCTACGATCACCGAACCGGGCTTCATGCCAGCAACGGCCTCGGCGGTAAGAAGAATAGGCGATTTGCGGCCGGGAATGTTTGCGGTCGTGATGATGATGTCGGACACCGCGGCCTGCTCCGTGTAGAGCTTGAGGGCGGCGTTGGCCTGATCTTCAGTCATTTCCTTCGCGTAGCCGTCAGAGGAAACCTCTTGCGCCGCGGGAATCGCGATGAAGTTTGCGCCCATCGACTCGACCTGCTCGCCAACTTCGGGGCGAACGTCGGTTGCGTAAACCTCAGCGCCCATCGAGTTTGCCGTACCAATCGCGGCCAAACCGGCAACACCAGCACCAATCACGTACACGCGAGCCGGCGGCATCTTACCGGCGGCAGTTACCTGGCCGGTGAAGAGGCGACCGAACTCGGACGCGGCCTCAACGATCGCGCGGTAACCGGCAACATTCGCCATGGATGACAGGACGTCCATCGACTGCGCACGAGAAATACGCGGAACAGTATCCATAGCCAAAGCGGTTATGCCCTGCTTCGACATGGCCTCAATCAGCTCAGGGTTACGAGCGGGAGCTAGGCGCGCGATCAGTGTGGCGCCTTCCTTCATAGAACCAAGCTGTTCCGGCGTTGGATCATCCAGGGCGAGGACGATGTCAGAGCCCCAGATGGTGTGTGCAGAGGCGATCGTTGCGCCGGCCTCTTCGTATTGGGAATCGGGATAGCTTGCCTTCTCGCCGGCGCCGGATTCAATGGCGACGTCGTAGCCCAAGCTGATTAGCTTTTTCACTGTGTCGGGAGTGGCAGCCACCAGCGGCTGCGACTCCCGTTCTCTTGGTACGCCTATGCGCACGACAGCTCCTTCGATTATCTATTTTGTAGGGCCCACCCCGGGGAGTGAACCGGACTGATAGGGGTTAACAGGGGTTAGCTAAAAGGCACCAATATGAGACTATCGCGAAGACTCTGGGGCCCGTGGTCGGGTCGTTAGTTTGATGCGCTACATAATTTCGGCCCCCGCGGCACGAACCGCCGCTGGCAGGGCGTCGAGGATGCGAGCGATGTCCTCATTCGTGTGTGCACTGGAGATGAACCACGCTTCAAATGGGGAGGGAGGCAGGTAGATGCCTTCTGCGAGCATGGTGTGGAAGAACGCGGTGTAGGCCTCCTTGTTCTGAGATTTCGCCTGCTCGTAGTTCGTGACCCCAGTTTCGGCGGGTTCTTCACCAAAGCAAACGGAGAACAGGTTGCCGGCATTATTCAGTGCGTACGGAACGCCCTCTGAATCCAGTGCTTCGCGCACGCCGTTTTGGATCACTTCGGACACGGAGTCCAGTCGTTCATAAACCAGAGGCGTAGCAAGCTTGAGTGTTGCGAGGCCGGCAGCGGTGGCGAGCGGGTTACCGGACAGCGTGCCCGCTTGGTAAACCGGGCCGAGCGGCGCAAGCAGGTCCATGATGTCGCGGCGGCCTCCCAGGGCGGCCAGAGGCATTCCACCACCGATCACCTTGCCAAACGTGAAAAGGTCCGGCGTGTAGTTAGGCACCTGCCGGGTATTTCCATAGTTCAGTGAGCCGTTCACGCCGGGCAGGGCGTCGTAGCCCCAAAAGCCTGCGGCAGAAACTCGGAAACCGGTCAGCACTTCATCGAAGATGACGAGCGCACCGTACCTGTGTGCAAGTTCGTGAATCGCCTGGTTGAAGCCGTGTGGGGGAGTAATGACACCCATGTTTGCGGGGGCGGCCTCGGTTATTATCGCTGCGATTTCGTCGCCGCGCTGCTCGAAAACCTCCTCGAGAGCCGCAAGGTCACCGTAGGGCACGACGATCGTGTCCTTCGAAGTTCCCCGCGTGACTCCGGCAGATCCGGGTAGCCCAGCGGTCGCAACGCCCGAACCAGCCTCCGCAAGCAGGGAATCCGAATGGCCGTGATAGCAGCCAGCGAATTTTACGAGGACGTCGCGCCCGGTTGCCCCGCGGGCCAAGCGGATGGCGGTCATGGTGGCTTCGGTTCCGGTTGATACGAACCGGATTTTCTCAATGGCCTTCACGCGTCGGATGACTTCTTCAGCGAGTTCGACTTCCCCCACTGTGGGAGCTCCAAATGAAAGTCCGGATTCGGCGGCGCGTTGGACTGCCTCTACAACTTCGGGATGAGCGTGGCCAACTAGGGCCGGTCCCCACGACCCGACCAGGTCAATGTAGCGGCGACCCTCAACGTCGCGAACGATTGATTCGAATGCCGATTCGATGAATGGCGGCGTTCCTCCCACGGATCCATACGCACGCACGGGCGAGTTCACGCCGCCAGGTATGACTTCTTGAGCGCGTTCAAACACTTCTGCACTTCGGATTGTTTGCTGCTCTTCGCGTGCCTGGGCTAGTTCGTCTTGCCAGGGGCGGGCAAGTCCTCCGCTGAGTGCGCCGTCCGGGCTTAACATTTCCGCATTGAACTCTGCGTCGAGTTCATCAAATGTTGGGGGACGGTCAAAGTTAGAATATCGATCGCGCTCTGTAGCCATAGCCCCATATTAACGATTTTGCACATTCGATCAGTATCACCCCGTCGCAGTGGGCCAGCGTGCGCGGGTAGGTGCCGGGTTTTGGCAACACTGATTTTGGGGATATAGCGTGAGACCTTGAAGGACCAACGTTCGACCACCGAATCAGCCAGCGCCGGCCGGCACATCAGCGCGTGCCGAACAGGACGCAACGCAAGTACGCTGGCCGTCACGACGACATGCGTATCGCCATTTTCGTCGGCTCGCACGGCGATGCATTCGGCAGTCACGACGGCGCCCAAGACAAG
>DUQT01000137.1 GCA_012837655.1 Actinomyces sp.
AACCGGAGTCGGCATTGGAAATATTGGCGGTGTGGCACTAGCCCTGATTATGGGCGGCCCAGGCGCAATTTTTTGGATGTGGATTATCGCCCTGATCGGTATGGCAACGTCGTTCGTTGAATCCGTACTGGCCCAGGTTTTCAAGGAAAAGCACTGGGATGGAGCGTTCCGCGGCGGCCCCGCGTACTACATGTCTAAGGGCCTGGGGTGGAAGATTCCCGGCATTATTTTCGCGCTGATAGCAATTGTTGCGTCGGGACTTGCCGTCCCAATGGTTCAGATCAACACCGTCGCATCCACGTTCGAGGCCAACCACGGCATTTCGCCGATGTCGACAATGATCTTCATCATCTTGCTACTCGCCCCCGTCATCCTGGGCGGAATCAAGTCCGTAGCACGCGCCTCGGAGTACCTGGCTCCCATCATGGCGTCCGTCTACATCCTGATCACAATCATTGTGATCGTCGCCAACCCCGTGGAAGCGTGGCAGTCCCTGGTCTGGATCATCAAGTCTGCATTCGGGCTGGATCCCGTCGTCGGCGGTATTACGGGCGGACTTTTCGTTGCGTTGGTAAATGGCGCACGTCGTGGCCTTTTTTCGAACGAGGCCGGTCTTGGCACCACGCCACACGCAGCAGGTTCCGCGACGGTGGCACACCCCGCGCAGCAGGGCTTCATTCAGGCATTCGGTGTTTTCATTGACACGATCATCGTGTGTACGGCAACCGCGCTGCTGATCTTGATCGGCGGCCTGTATGAGCCTGGTATGGCACCTGACCTCGCGGGTTCGCTGACTGCTCAGTCGGTTACCGCGGAGTTTGGTGACTGGATGGCACTTCCGATGTCGCTGATCGTGTTTATCTTCGGTTACACCTCCGCGTACGGTGCTTACTCATACGGTCAGTCTGCGCTCGATCACTTGACACGCAACAAGTACGTTTCCTTCACCTTCCGCGTGATTGCGGTTGTAGTTGCCGGCCTGGGTGCGATTGTCAAGCTTCCAGTTGCTTGGGCACTTTCCGACTTCCTGCTGGGACTTGGCGCCCTCATTAACCTGGTTGCGCTACTGTTCCTGGTCAAGTGGGTTCGCGTCGTACTGAAGGACTGGAACGAAGTACACAAGCCAGGGTCAGATTTCAGCTTCAAGGTTGAAAAGTACCCCGAGCTTGCAAAGAAGGTTGAAAAGGACATCTGGGTTTAGGCTATTGTCCAACCTTGGTGTCAAGAATGTCCGACCTCGATAGCAGATGAGGCCGCGGACCAAAAGTGGCGAGGGCCGCTCCACCTGGGGCGGCCCTTTAGCCTAGTAGTTCGGATTTTACCAGGTCTTAATTAGAATCACGATCAGCGCGGCCAGAGTGCCGAGGCCGACCACGATGTATCCAAGGTTGAACAAGGCGCTAAGTGTCATATTCATAATTTAGTTAAAATCAAAGGCGTATCGACTAGTTCTAGGAGATCTAATGCGTGTAGCTCGTTTCACTGTTGGAGCCGCCCCAAAGTACGGCGTAATCGCAGAGGGCACCGATCATATTGAAGGTTTGAAGGGTGATCCGCTCTTCCAGGGTGTGGAGCCAACCGGTGAGGTTTTCAAACTCGACGAGGTTCGCCTGCTCAGTCCCGTTATTCCGCGCTCCAAGGTTGTTGCGGTAGCGAAGAACTATCACGCTCACGCCTCCGAAATGGGTGGGGAAGTACCGAACCACCCGAACATTTTCTTTAAGCCCAACACGGCTGTAATCGGTCCCGATGATCCGATCGTTTTGCCCCCGTGGTCTGAAGAAATCCACTATGAAGCCGAACTTGCAGTCGTGATCCGCACCCTGTGCCGCAACGTTCCCGCCGAAGACGCTAAGGACTACATTTTCGGATACACGGTCGCCAACGACGTTTCCGCCCGCGACGCGCAGCGAAATGACGGTCAGTGGGCGCGCGCAAAGGGCTTTGACACATCCTGCCCGCTGGGTCCGTGGATGACGGTGGACCCCGAACTCGACATTGACAACCTCGAAATCAGAACCGAGGTCAACGGCAAGGTTGTCCAGCAGGGCAACACGCGCGACATGGTGTTCGACGTGCCATTCCTAATCGAATACATCTCCTCCGCCATGACCCTACTTCCCGGCGACGTCATCCTGACGGGCACTCCCGCCGGCGTTGGCCCCATCGAAGCGGGCGATCGCGTTGAATGCAGCGTCGAAGGAATCGGCGCGCTCGGCAACCACGTTGTCCGCCGGTAAGGTAGCGTCGATCTAACTTTGGTTTCCTTCCTCGAGGCCTACTCAAACTCAACCCTTCCCATCACCGCCGTCACCGGCGAAATAACTGACTCCGTCAAAGCCGGACGCCGCTTCGTCCTTTCCGCGTCGCCCGGCTCGGGAAAGACGACTTTGGTTCCATTACTAATTCGTCATTTGATGGACGAGGGCGGAGCTCGCGGACGCATCATCGTTGCGCAACCACGCCGGGTGGCCGTCAGATCAGCGGCGCGTTACGTGGCGTCTCTGATAGGGGAGAAGCCTGGTGCGCGCATAGGTTGGACCATGCGCGGGGATCGCGCCATCGGTCGCGAAACCCGCATTGAGTTCACCACAACGGGAACCCTGCTGCGCAGGCTCCTTGGCGATCCCGACCTAGCAGGTGTTGATGCACTAATCCTCGATGAG
>DUQT01000138.1 GCA_012837655.1 Actinomyces sp.
CGACATCACCGTCAACGACGAGGCTCACGTCATGTTCGGCGGTGAGAAGAACTCCGGCCTCGGCCGCTTCAACGGTCAGTGGGCCATCGACGCCTTCACCACGGAGCACTGGGTCGGTGTCGCCCCCGGCCAGGCGCAGTTCCCGTTCTAGGAGGTCTCAGGAGCTTATCGACGCTACCTTTAGGTCATGGACCTCTCCTATGACCCCCACGCCAACTCCGCCTACCTCACCCTCGGAACCCCGGCTCAGCGCACCCACCGCGTCGTCGGCGGACTTGCCCTCCAAGGCATGAACGGCGAGGTCATCTTCGACCTTGACGCATTCGGCCGCATCATCGGCATCGAGTTCGACGGTGCCCGGGAGCTGCTCAAGCCGGAGGTGTGGGAGGGGTAGGGGACTTATCGACGCCTACCTGGTTCGTTGTATCAGCCGATACGGGCGGTTGGTGTCGACGCCGCCGGGTGTCAGACCAACCGGGATTGATCGACCGGCAAGAAAACAATGTCCAAGCACGCGCTACGAAGGCAAGTCAGAGCTACCGTTTGTCCTGTAAGAAAACGAGCTGTAAGCTCAAATAAAAAACAAAAGGTAAGGGGTACAGTGCGCTCACGTTCAGTTGGGGGGCCTCATCGGCCAAGCTTCTCTGCAAAGGATGTCACGAGTGTGGTTCGAGGGATCCTGTCGGACTCGCCAGAAGCGACCGAAAAGAAGTGGATGCAGGCAGTGGCTGCCCGAGCGTTCAATGCCCGGCCCGATTTGAATATTGCGATCGGGGACATTATCTCTGTGGAGCCTTCTGAACAAAATCCTTTAGAGAACCTCTCTATCGGAGAGATAGGCGTGTGCTACGAAGCGGTGAAGGCTCTCCAGGACTCGGGAGTCCGCAGACAGGATGGGCAGTATTTTACCCCAGACGATGCTGCAAGATTTATGGCCGAACAGTCCCTGACTTTTCCGCCGGGACGCTGGGTGGATCCGTGCTGCGGAGTAGGAAATTTAGCGTGGCACCTGACCGAGATGCAGTCCAACCCGGAAGAATTTGTCAAGAATCAACTTGTCCTTAATGATAAGGACAAGGTTGCACTAAAAACCGCGGTGGTGCTTCTTGGCGCCCAATTCTTGGCATTATCTGATCAAGACGGAATGCGGGAAATGATGCGCTCTGCTACGGCCGACGACTTCTTGGATTCCGGAAAAACGCTTGAGGGTGATTACGTAATCGTTAACCCTCCCTATGGTCGAACAGAGGAAAGGGGGGGCTTTGACACAGCTAAGACGAAAGAGAATTTCTCCTACTTCATGGAAAAGATAACTAAACAATTCGGAGGATTTATATCGGTAACACCAGCTTCCTATGTCTCTGCGCCAAAATTTAAGACGCTTCGCCAGTTGATTGATCGGCACAACGCTGGAGGGGATGTATACGTTTTCGATAATGTCCCAGACACGCTCTTCAGGGGATACAAATTTGGGAGCTCGAACACGTCGAAGACCAACTTTGTTCGGGCTGCCATTACCGTCACTGATCCATCACGTGCTGATTGGCGCATTACTCCCATTGTGCGGTGGAAGTCGAAATCGCGAACAATTATGTTCAGAGAGGTTGGAAATCTCCTATCAAAGCGAATGATCGGTCCAGACGGAAGCTGGGCGAAAATTCCCCCCGGATTTGAGTCCGTTTGGGAGGCCCTGATGAAAGAAGGGGTCATTCTTCAGGACCTGCTCGTTAAGGGAACTACAGAATACTCCTTAAATGTTGCGTTAACTCCTCGGTACTATATTTCAGCAACTTTCAGAGATCTGGAACGTCGCTCAAAGAAGGTGCTCTATTTTGCAAATGAAGAAGATCGTGATCGGGCGGCCATAGTTCTTAACAGCTCCTTGCCTTACATATGGTGGAGGGCACTTGACGGTGGCGTAACTCTGCCACTCCGAGTCTTGCTTAGTACACCGATTCCGAGCAGGGTAGACGCCTCTGATGAGATCATAGAGTGGCTAAGGGTCGATGAAGAAGAGTCGCTAGTGACTAAACTTAATGCAGGTATAGTTAACGAGAATGTTAAGCGACCGCAGGGGCTGGTGGATATGCTGAACCAAATTGCAATCCCTCATGCACGAGAGTTTGTTGACTTTTTCTACAGCGATGATGTCCTCACGGATCATTCTTAGCTCTGGCTTTTCTTCCTGGAGAGTAGATTTCGTTTCGGTGAGTTCAACGAAGAAATATATTCCTTGATATCTACAGAGTAGACGTGGGCATTGCTATTCTTCGCTTCTGCTAAACTCATCTTATATTTCATAGGTCGCAATGCCCCGCTTTGCTGTCGACCCTGAGCAAAATCGGTCAGGATTTTTCCATCTTCCAATGATTCTCTGTGTTGATGATCTCTAATGAAGAAGAAGTCTAAATGACGTAACGTGAAAGCAGTCTTTAGGCGCCGGGATTTTCGCGCTCGGGGTTTAGGTGGATTGCCGCGCACAGTCGTACTGTGCCAATTGTAGAATTCATCCTCATTCTCATATGAGGGGGCGCCACTTAGGATGATGAATCCTAGTCCTTGTTCGTCAATTGCTTGTATGGTAGAAGCCTTGTCGTTCAATGGAATTACTTTCCCTGCGGCATGGGTTTTCAGGTCCCAGAGACGTTTTCCTTTGTAGTCGAAACTGGTCGTTCCGACTCTTTCGGGTCCTCCACCGAAGTCTTTCATGAGGGCGGTAAGTGCTTTGTACTCAAAGTACCAGCCTGGCCATTCTGTCTGTCTGGCGTGGGGGTAAGAAGTGGCGAGCATTTCTTCTACAGCTGACTTTCCTGTCCAGGCTGCGGAATCGGTGATCTTGTCGATGCTTGCTGTGTTTATGATGCTTTGGAGAATGGCGCCGGCGTATATTTTCGCCTCATCGGAAATTGATGTTAGGCGCCTTTTTCCCTGGTCAAGCTCTCGCTCTGCTGCAAATAGGAGCCGGTTCAGCCCTTCGAGAGTAATGGATTCTCCCGACGAGTAGCACTCGTATCCCCACCTCGTGCCGAGTTTTTCGGCGATCCTGCGTCCCAGCTCAGATTTACTGACGTGAGGGGCATCTCCAAAACCTAAGCCGCGATGGAGATTTATGAGAACACTTTTTCTCTCTTTGGATCCGGGGCCTAGTGTTTCTGGACCCGAGTTAGTGAGTTGGCTGATTCGGTTGACTGCCTCAATTTTGGTCTCGGCTGCTGTCTCTCTCGAGTCAGCGAGCGCAATCCTGGAAGCAGAATGGCGGTCAGCTATACGTGACTGATAATTTTTGTGTTTTTGAATAATCTTCGCAATGTCCGGAGCCAGGTAGGCGCTCGAGCCTGATCTGAAGTCCAAAGTTTTACCGGTGGCGTCTACCAGACCTGCAAGTTCAATTAGCTCACGTAGTTGTTGCTCGGCAGTTCCGTCTCGGAGCGAGACTTCGAAAATTTCCGCGGCTTGGAGTACGAGCCCCTTCGGAAGCATGTGTCGGTCTGCAATGGTTGGAACTGGGATTCCGAGTGCGTCAGCGAGTTTTCTGATGCCAGCAAGTGTCCCAGATGAACTGTAGTTGTGTCCCATGCCGCAATCTTATTATGGAGGGCAGCGGCGTAGCTTCTGGGGGGGCGGAAGTGAGACCTTGGATGGCGTTCGATTCATGCTAGTGGAGGGGCTACGGTTCGACTACTTGTGAAGATGGCCTGTGGACTGATCGGTTGTTCATCAAGTTCTCCTTCGGATGCTAGGGTATTCGGCCGAACGTCCTAGTCTTTTCGGTGGGTGGGCTTCTGACA
>DUQT01000139.1 GCA_012837655.1 Actinomyces sp.
ATGCGGGTTATGTATGAAACTAGGTCGACCATGTTCGACCCGATGACTGCGATACGCATGGATCCTCCTCGATTCCACTGGTTACTTGCCAAGCGTTTCGGGGCGTAGGCTGCCAGGTTACCGCTATGTGAGTGTCCGGGTCAGGGCTTCGCGGTGCTAGCTGAGCGTTCCGGGCTTCCTGTATTTCCAGTCTAGGTCCTGATCGGTGATCGTCTTGATAATTCTTGCGGGTACGCCGCCAACGACGGTCATGGGTGGCACGTTTTTGTGACTACAGCTCCCGCTGCGACCACGGATCCCTTGCCCACAGTAACGCCGGGCAGGATTACCACCTGGGAGCCAACCCAAACGTCGTCCTCGATAATGATTGGGTCTGAAAACTGGGTTCCGTCGCGACGCAGGTCGGGGTGGATCGGGTGTGATGTAGCGGAAAGCGTCACGTTAGGACCAAACATGACGTTCTTACCGATGTGGATTTCGTAGTCGTCGACCAGCGTTAGGCCAGCAGGTGCTTGCGGAGATCTTTCTCCGCTGGCGTGGTCTGATTGAAGCGCGCAGCGAGTAGTTTCGCACGGTCGCGCTCTACCTCCAGGCCCTCCAATCCTGGATAGGCGTCACTGTACAGTTCGCGGTTCGCCATGCGGCGGCGAACTTCGTCCTCGGAAAAATATTCAGACATCTATCTTCCTATCGTTTGATACCTATCGTGATAGCGGTGCTTCCTCACGCGCAACTGCAAGGGCTTCTCAGATCAGCTAGCCATCTTTTTGCGCCGGACAACCGCAGGATTGTCCAAGCCGTAGCGAGACTGGGAACATCTTGTGCTTGCCACGGTTTTCGCTCGTCTTGTCGGCCAGAGTTTCCACGGCAAACTCAACCATTTCTGGAATCGGCTGGCGAACAGTAGTGATTGTTGGATGGACGAACTCGACGCTTCGAGTGCCGTCAAACGCAACGATTGCAACGTCTTCTGGAACCCGGACGCCCGCTTCCTGCAGGGCCTTTTGGAACCCAACCGCGATGGCGTCCGAGAAGCAGAACACGGCGCGCGGCATGGGGCCCTTTTGCAGGAACTCCAAGCCGACCGCGTATCCGCCATCAAGTGACCAGTCGCAATAGATTGGATCGAGTGGGTCCAAATCGGCCTCGGAAATCGATTCAAGGTAGCCCGTGTATCGGATGTTTAATTCCCCGCGGGTGAACTGTCCGAAAACTGGCTGAATTTCCTTGTATCCGTGGTCGATCAGATGCTGGGTTGCGAGCTTTCCGCCACTAAGGAAATCCGGCCCAACCGTTGTGAATCCTTCCAAACCAACCTGTCGATCCAGGAGGACGGTAGGTACGGGCACGTTCCGCGAAGTCCAATCGCTGTCTCGCACGGAGCTCATAAGGACGATGAGTCCATCGACTCCGTGGGAGACCATGTCTTCAATGGCTACCGCCTCTGTTTCACCAGAATCGTGGGTATTCGTGAGCAACATGGCGAGGCCACGGCTTGAAATCTCTTGATCGATAGCTTGAATAACCGCGGAGTTGAATGAGTTAGAGGCGTTTGGAACCACGACCCCGTAGGTGGATGTGGCTCCAAGTCGAAGTGCACGAGCAGTGGCACTTGGCCGGTAGCCAAGTTCATCGATCGCTTGCAAGACTTTGTTTCGGGTTGCTGGCG
>DUQT01000140.1 GCA_012837655.1 Actinomyces sp.
ATGATGGGCTACCCAGGACCGTTTGGGTGGATGGGATACAAGTACTCATCTCCGCCCTCGGCAATCCTTTTTGGACTGGGAATGGCAAGCTTGGTCGCGCTACTGCCAGTGCTGTGGAGCGTCGGGGGAATCCTGATTGCTGTCGCTGTTTTGATTCTTGCGGAAACGGTGGGATTTGCGCGAACCTGGCGCGAAAAACGCCGTCTTGCTGCGGGGGAGGCACGGTCGGGTGACATCTGGCTGGCAACCCTTGCCGGAATACCACTTGCCATACGGGCCGCATTGTCAATCGCGTTTGACATGGCTATCGCGATCTTGATTGTGGGGGCGGCGTGGTCGCTGTACACGCTCAATATGGGTGGTTCGGCGTTTGAGAATCCGTTCGTGGCGATGCTGGATGGCACGCAAGACTTGTCATTGGGAACACTGGATCTAGTGACGGTAGCCGCGCTGTGGGTGTCTAACCTGTTCATTATCCTCGTGTGCCGCGTTGGCGTCGGTGGGTGGCATCTGCGTGAAGGCACAAACGCGATTGCATCCACAATTCTTCCCGGCAGACTAGCAAGGAACCTAGCTGGAATAGCTGGAATCCTAATAGCCATTGGAGGTATCTCTCTAGTCGCTACCTGACGCGGAACTTCGGCTTTGTGAGGTTGGTTTCGTGTGCAGGATTGTCGTTGCAGGATTTTCGCAAAAGACCCATAATCTATCTGACGACACCGCAAATGGGAGGATTCATGGCGAAGAAGGCCACATCCAAAGACACGACGCGTTTGAAGGCACAGGAAATGCGTCAGGCACAGGCGAACAAGGAAAAGAAAACCCGCGCAATCATTTTCGCAGTAGTGGGAGCCCTAGTAGCCGTGACAATCATTGCCGTGATCTGGGTAGTTACCCGATCTGGCGATTCGCAGGGAAGCGGAATCGAGGGATCCGGCGCAGGGACTGCCACCCCGATGGTTGTAAGCGCTAAAGGCGCTGGTGTGGAAGATTCGTCGTTGCCTACTCTGCAGGAATACTTCGACTACTCCTGCCACGCATGCGCGGACATGGAAGTTGGCGTGGGCCCAGGCATTTGGGATGCCGTCAATAATGGTGAGATCAACCTTGAACTCATCCCCGTAAACGTTGTGAAGATGCCCTGGCAATACCCGGCAGTACACGCCGCATACCTCATCTATGAGAACGAGCCGGAGAAGTTCGAGGACTTCCACCACGAAACCCACACGTTCTTCCAAAGCCAGTTCAATGCCGGTGACGCGTCGATCATCCAGGACGAAGCTAAGTCTTTGGAAAAGATCAAGGAAATTGCGACCTCCGTTGGCGTCAGCGATGACTTGGTCGCACAGATTACTTCTGACGGTGCGAACTCCGTAATCGAGAACAACACTCAGGCCTGGTCTTCCGCTGACATTGAAGGCCGCGATGGTCTTGGCACTCCGGAGTACGTAACCAATGGAAAGCACATCAAGTTCGGCGGAAACTCGATGGAAGAAGTTGCGGATTCGATTCTGAACCAAGTGAAGGAAAACGCTTCAAAGTAGGAATCATCCTGATCCCCTAGGGTCTGTCACGTAAGGCAGTTAACACTGGGCGTATATGACAATCGCCTACGAAACGTGGCAGACTAGGGGCCGCGCCACCTTAGCTCAGTTGGTAGAGCACCCGCCTTGTAAGCGGACGGTCATCGGTTCGAGTCCGATAGGTGGCTCTCTTTGTACCCAAAAACGATCTTTTGCGCGCTTGTGAGTAGAATCAACATCGCAGGTGCACAGAAACAGTCACCTGTGCCGACTCATGGGTCGCACTTTGAAGTGCGAAACTTCCAAAAAGGGAAACAGATGGCAGACAAGAAGACGCTTCTACCCGGAATCCTGAGCGCCGTTTTGGTGCCGGTAATATTTCTGACGATTGTTACTGAAAACTACATCCTGACAGCTATCGTTGCTGTGATCATGCTTGTCCTAATAGCCTGGATTACTGCATTGGCGCAAAAAGACAAAGCCGAAAAGAAAGATCGCAAAGACAACAGTCAGGATTCGTAGTTCAGCAGGGCACCTCACCGCACGCGAATCTTCGGCATTCCCAGAGGAACTGGTCCACCCATTGACGCGAACTCCGGCGTGCACGCATTGAGCGTTGCTGGGTCATCCGGGTCGTATTCTGATGGGTCGTTCTGGCTCAGATCGACATCACCCGTTAGGTTGAGGTGTTCGTCAGCCTCGTCCTCGCGCATTTGGAACGCTGTTGCGATCATGAGTTTGATGCGGTTCAGCTGGTTCACTTCGGAAGCACCCGGGTCGTAATCGATCGCGACGATGTTGGCGTTTGGATACTTGTTTCGAAGGGCGCGGAACATGCCCTTTCCGATCACGTGGTTTGGCAGGCACGCAAACGGTTGCGCGCAAATGATGTTCGGACATCCGCTTTCAATCATGTCCATCATGTCCGCAGTTAGGAACCAACCTTCGCCGGCCTGGTTTCCAAGCTGGGCGATTTCCTGCACCTTTTCGGCCAGTTCTTGGATGCGGGGGCCGGGTTCGAATCGTTTTGAATTTTCGAGGGCGCGGCGCATCGGTTTCTGGTACTGCTGCATTGCCCAAAGACCCAGGTTGGACTTGATGCGGTCAACGTTGCTGATGTTGCCGAGGTTCTCGTACTTCCAGTCCGCGGTGACGAACGCCTGGTGGAAGAACTGCGCCAGGCTGGGGAGCTCCGCTTCGCAACCTTCGCGCTCGATGGTTCCCACCGCGTCGTTGTTGGCGTCGGGGTGGTACTGAACCAAGATTTCACCGACCATGCCGACGCGCGGCTTGCGCGGAATATCCTGCAGTTCAACGGTATCGAACTCTTCCACGATCTGTTTCAGCAGCGCGTTGAAGCCGATCTTGCGTCCCAGGGTTGGGGAGTAGCCCTTGAACTCAAAGAACTCCTGGACCACCCGATCCCACTTCTCGTAAAGGCGCGTCACGTTGCCATCGATTTGGTAGGGGCGCGTGCGGAGCAGGACTTTTTGAAGCAGGTCGCCAATAGTGATGCCCTGAATGATTTGGTGCAGCATCGGCAGTGTGATCTTGAAGCCGGGGTTATCCTCCAAACCCTGCACGGACACCGCGATGACCGGTACCTGCGGGTAGCCCGCGTCGCGCAACCCCTTGCGGAGCAATCCCGCGTAGTTCGTTGCACGGCACATTCCACCTGTCTGCGTGATCGCAACCGCTGTGCGGTCAGGATCAGACTTGCCAGTCACAAACTGGTGGATGAGTTGACCGATAACGACAATAGCCGGGTAGCACGCGTCATTGTTGACGTACTTGAGGCCGGTCTCGATCATGTCCCTGTCCGCTTTTTCTAAAAGCTCGACGTTGTATCCGGCTCGCTTGACGACAGGCACCAAGAGTCGGAAATGGATTGGAGCCATCTGCGGCACCAGGAGCTTGTATCCGTCCTCGCGCATCTTCTTCGTGAAAGGGACGCGCGGCAGGATGTGTCCGGCTTCGCGGTACTCGTCTTCACCTGCGTTTGCGTAATCGACAGAACTGCGCGGACGGCCATCAATTTCATGCTTGTCGAGGGCGGCGGGGTAGGTGAGGACCTCTTCAGATTCACGGTCCAGGCGCTCATCGAGCGCGGCCGCAAGAGAGCGCAAACGAATGCGCGCGGCACCGAGGTTGGAGACCTCGTCAATCTTTAGAGAGGTGTAAACGTCCTCGCGCCCTTCCAAAATTTCTTGAACCTGGTCGGCGGTAATCGCATCCAGGCCGCAACCGAAGGAAACTAGCTGCACCAAAGACAGGTCCGCATCGTCGCCGGTAGTTGCGGCGGCCTCGTATAGGCGCGAATGGTATGCCCACTGGTCGCGCACGCGCAGGGGGCGCTCCAACTTGTTTTCAACCATCGCGTCTTCGGTTAGCACGGCCATTCCAAGGCCCTGAATTAGCTCTGGAATACCGTGGTTGATTTCGGGATCCAGATGGTAGGGACGTCCCGCGAGGACGATTCCGCGGATCCCGTTTTCGCGAATGTAGTCCAGTGATTCGCGCGCCTTGTCTTTAATCTCGGCGTGGAACGCGGAGACTTCCTCCCAGCCCGCTTCGCAGGCCTCGCGAGCTTCTTCTTCAGTCACATCCCAATCCGCGAAAACTTCCGCCAGGCGGCGTGGAAGTAGTTCCCTGTTGTTTAGGTTCAGGAACGGAGAAATGAAGCGGGCGTTTTCTTCGACCAGGCGCTCCATGTTGTTGCGGATGACTTCGGGATAGGTCGCCACGATCGGGCAGTTAAACGTGTTGTCCTGCCCCTGCGCTGTCGGTTCATTGAAAGAGACACACGGGTAGAAAATGGTCGTAATGCCCTTGTCGAGCAGGGATTCTATGTGTCCGTGCACGAGTTTTGCCGGGTAACAAACGTTTTCGGACGGGATTGATTCCATTCCATCTTCAAAGAGGTCGTGATTGGACCGCCCCGAAATCATGACGCGGAACTTTAGATGGGTGAGGACCGTGAACCAGAACGGGTAGTCCTCATACATGTTGAGCACGCGCGGAATGCCGATATCGCCGCGAGTAGCGGCCTTCTCCGTGAGTCGGCGGTATCCGAACACGCGCTTGTACTTCCATTCATACATGTTCGGTATCGGCGACTTCTTCGGCACGCGTTCCAAGGATGCGCCGCGCTCGCAGCGGTTACCGGAGACGTGTCGCTCCCCATTCGAGAAGTTCGTGATCGTCATCTGACAGTGGTTTTGGCACAGTCGACACGTTTTTCGTTCGGAGGTGAACTCGAGTTCTTCCAGCTCCTGTGCAGACAGAAGCGAGGACGGCCTCGCCTGGTCAACTTCTGCAGGATTATAGTGCTGCTTCGCGGTTAGCGCGGCGCCAAAAGCGCCCATTAGGCCCGCAATGTTGGGGCGAACCACTTCGCGTCCAGTGAGCAGTTCAAACGCCCGCAACACCGCATTATTCAAGAACGTGCCACCCTGCACGACGACCTTGTCACCCAGGTCAGACGGGTCCTTCAGTTTGATGACCTTGTAAAGCGCGTTTCGAACCACCGAGTACGACAGTCCCGCCGAAATATCCGAGGTCGATGCGCCTTCCTTTTGCGCCTGCTTAACCGAAGAGTTCATGAACACCGTGCAGCGCGTCCCTAGATCAACCGGAGAATCGGCCTGAGTGGCAGCCTCGGCAAAAGAATGAATATCGGTGTTCATCCCGTGCGCGAAGGTCTGCAGGAAGGATCCACAACCTGACGAGCAGGCCTCGTTCACGGAGATGGAGTCAACCACGCCCTCCTTGATTTTCAGGTACTTCATGTCCTGGCCGCCGATGTCGATTACGGACGTGACGCCAGGATGGATGTAGTTTGCGGCGCGGAAGTGCGCCATGGTTTCGATTTCGCCCTCATCGACTCCCAGCGCGGACTTGACGATGCCTTCGCCGTATCCGGTCGAGCATGACCGCAAGATCCGCGCCGACTCCGGCAGTTCCTGCTGAATGCGTTTAACGATTTCGATTGCGGCCGCAACCGGATCGCCCTCGTTTGATGCGTAATGGGTGAATACGATGCGGTCGTCTTCGTCGACAACGACTGCCTTGATTGTTGTGGATCCGGCGTCGATTCCCAGGAAGCAGTCGCCGCGCGCCTGCGAGGTGGGGATTGATTCGATCTTTTCGGCCTCGTGGCGTTTGGTGAATTCGATCCATTCCTCGTTGTTTTTGAAAAGAGGGCGCATGCGGGTTGACTCGGTGACCACGTTCCGCGCGGTTCGTAGCGTTTCGCCCATGTAGTCGAGGGCGGAGCCCCGTTTCGGGTCTGCAAGCAGTGCCGCGCCGATGGCGACGTACAGTTGGGCGCGGTCGGGGGTGATGTAGTGCTCGACCTTATCGAGGATGCGCCGGTAGGCTTCGCGAAGCTCTGGAAGGAAGTGCAGGGGGCCGCCCAGGAACATGACGGTTCCGCGAATGGGGCGGCCGTTTGCTAGGCCGGCAACAGTTTGGGTTGCAACCGCTTGGAAGATGGAGGCCGCAATGTCTTCATGGTCGGCGCCCTGGTTCAGCAGTGGTTGCACGTCGGTTTTGGCGAAAACGCCGCATCTTGATGCGATGGGGTAGAGCTGCTTGTGGTTCTTCGCTAAATCATTCAACCCACTGGCGTCGGTGTTTAGCAGTGAAGCCATCTGGTCAATGAAGGCTCCGGTGCCGCCCGCGCACGTTCCGTTCATGCGCTGCTCGGGGGTGGGCTTGAGGTAGGTGAGCTTTGCGTCCTCGCCACCAAGTTCAATGATTACGTCAGTTTCGGGGTAGGCGAGTCTGGTCGCTTCTGTTTCCGCGATGACTTCCTGCACGAACGGGACGTTCAAGACGTTTGCAACGGACAGGCCGCCAGACCCCGTGATCGCGGCGTTAACTTCCAGGCCGGGGTGTTCTCGCGCGATTTCGTCCAGCAGGGTCGCCAACTCGTGGCGCACATCAGAGTTGTGACGCCTGTAATCCTCAAACACGATCCGGTAGTCTTCGCCGGATTCACTCATCTCCATGAGGACGGCCTTGACCGTCGTGGACCCGACGTCAATTCCTAAACGGTGCAGACTCATGTTTCCTCCACTGCAACAACTTCGTCGCGGCGCATTTATTAACTGATCTTTACGGTAGTGAAGGAACCTAGTAGTTTCTACCTTGTTGAAATTAGGATTAGGTGGCTTTGCATAGCGGTAAGATAGCGGCAGTAGAGCGACCATCTAGCGCTGCGGTTTTTCATCACTGTTGAAACTGGAGGCGTGCAAATAGCGAACAACTGTGTTAGCTATTGGTGTTGCATTTAAGGAGTTTTGGGATTGTTGACGGTTCAAGATGACTCAAATCGGGGACCTAGGGGAGCTCGTGGCGAGGTCCGCGACCGCCTCTTAGAATCAGCAAAATCCCTTTTTTCCACCCAGGACTTCCAGGCAACGACAGTCCGCGAAATTGCTCAGCATGCCGACTGCGATCCCGGCCTAATCTCGTATTATTTCGGCTCAAAAATAGGCCTGTTCCGCGAAGCAATGTCGCTTCCCGCCGACCCGATAAAGGTAATTTTTGACGCATTCGAGGGCGGTCCTGGCGCCGGCGAAAGAATAATGCTTGCCGTAATGAATCTGTGGGAAAGCTCAGAAGCGACCTCAAACTTTCGCATGTTCATTTCAACGACGGTAGCTAGTCAGGCAACGTTTGAGGTTTTCGTTGCGTGGTTGAACGAAGCGCTACTCACCCCGCTATCTAAACGAGTTGAAGGCCCGGACGCACTGTTGCGCACGCAATTGGCGTTCTCCCAGGTGATGGGCACGGTGGTCACCCGATACGTGTACGGCTCGGACCCAATGGCCAGCGAACCTAAGGAAAAGATCGCCCAGGTCGTCGGCAAGCACATCGACGCCCTCCTGGGCACTACGCCGCGCGGTCCCGAAGACCGCTAGGACCTAGTCAGATCCCAGTTCACAGGTTGCACGCCCTGCTGTGCGAGCGCCTGATTCGCCCTCGAAAATGGACGCGACCCAAAAAACCCGCGACGCGCGGAAAGTGGCGACGGGTGCGGCGATTCGATCGTGGGCGTGTTGCCAAGAAGCGGTTTCAAAGTCTGCGCGTCACGCCCCCAAAGAATGGCGACAAGTGGTTGGTTTCGATTTACGAGGGCGGAAATGGCGGTCTCGGTGACTTTTTCCCACCCGCGGCCACGGTGTGAACCCGGACTGCCCGGACGGACAGTTAGGACGCGATTCAGTAGGCACACGCCCTCCTTCGCCCACGGAGTGAGGTCGCCGGTTTGCGGAATAGGAACACCCAGATCCTGGTGAAGTTCCTGAAAGATATTCACAAGCGAGCGGGGCGGGCGAACTCCGGGGCGAACCGAAAATGAAAGGCCCATCGCGTGACCGGGCGTGGGGTAGGGGTCCTGCCCGATAATCAAGACCTTCACGTCATCAAACGGATACGTAAAAGCGCGCAGCACGTCAGTCCCAGCCGGAAGATAACCATTTCCAAGCTTGTTTTCTTCACGAAGCATATCTCCGAGCTCGTGAATCGTGTCCTCTACGGAGGCAAGCGCTTGGGCCCATCCGGGGTCGATCACATCTGAAAGGGGAAGTTTGTTTGATGAAGTCACGCCTTTACCTTACGTATTTCTAGGTTCAATGTTGGCTTTTAGAGGTCGGAGTTAACGAAAAAACTCATTTGCGACCGCGCGCGGGCCGGCGTGGTGCCTGTAAAGCAAGTAATGGGAACCGGTAATCTAGCAATGTGAGCTCTCATCAGTATCCTGAAGACGAATTTGACCAGGCGGGTAAAGACAGCCCTGTGGGCGTGCATAGGCAAAAGCCGTCCCAGTGGAAGATGGTCCTGCCCTTCATCCTGGTGCTAATTATCGTGCCCATCCTGGCATGGTTGGGTGTATCTCTGATTGCTGGCAATTCCAACAACTCTGATAATACCGGCACAACAGAAACTACCGTTACTTCCGCCACCGAACCCAGCGAAGAAGCCACTGAACCGGCCACTGAAGCTGAAGAACCAACGGAGCAGGAAACCGAAACAGAAGCCAGCGAGTCTGAGGGGACGCCAGGAGCGCCCTCGACGGAATCGGCAATTGAAGTTCTAAACGGAACGGATGTTAACGGTCTGGCTGCTGGCGTTGTCGGAACGCTGCAGGGCGAAGGCTACCAGTACGTGTCGGCCGCCAACGCGTCCGGATGGGTCACTGAGGCTACGACTATCTACTACGCGCCCGGCAATCTGGAGGGTGCGCAGTACCTGGGGCAGCTA
>DUQT01000141.1 GCA_012837655.1 Actinomyces sp.
GTAGTGACGGCTTGGTTTCCTCTTCCTCATCGTCGACGTACTCAAGTGGTACTCGACGTCCGCGCTGTGCGGCCAGGCCGTCTAGAAGTTTGTCAATGTCCTCTCCGGATGCAGGTTCGCCCGGAATATTGGGGGAGTGGTCCGCCTGCTCGGGGAACTGTGTAACATTCGCCGGGGCCGGAGCGGTGGTCTCGGTGAGCCAGCGCCCTTCATCATCTAGCGCCTTGATTAGCGTGCCGCGGTTGGAAACCTGCCAGGAAGCGTGGTGTTCCTTCGCCGCCTGAATGAAGGTGAGGTGCAGTTCCCACGGGTTCTCGTCCTCACGCAATGCCGACCAAGAAAGTGACTGCGCCTCTACGCCGCGAGTTGCCAGCCGGTCAATGACCAGGTCACCCAGCTGTGGAGAATCCGGTTCCGTCCCAACCGCTGAAGTGAGCGCACGATTAATCACAAAGTTTCGTTCCGCAATGATCGGAGCTTCAAACCTGCTGATGCGTTCCAACTCAACGTCGTAAGTTGACGCGATTTCCGCAGGCGCCATGCCTGCGCGCAAAAGTTGTTGTATTTCACGAGGACGAAGTTGGCTACCCTGTTTAGGCATTGACTCAAGCTTGATTTCGCCCCTGCGGATCGCTGCCTTCAGCGCGTCATCTACGACGATTAGGTAGCGTTCACCGTCCTTATCAGTGAAAACAAGCTGGGATCCGTCTGTATGGGGGCCCAAGAGTTCTAGCTCTTTCATGCATCCTCCGTTCTAAACAGAAGCATTCCAGTTATTGTGTCAATTTTCGTGCTAATTTTGGCGCGTGTCGTTCGCCAGTTGCGTATTTATACCAATTAGGTGTTAACATCCCGTCGCAGCATCTAATATGCATTATCACGGCTTATTAGTCGCCAACACAAAACGAATTGACAAGAGGTAATCATGGCTACGGATTACGACGCCCCGCGCAAGAATGAAGATGACGTCGCGGAGGATTCGCTAGAAGAACTAAAGAGCCGCCGTAATGACGCAGGTTCAAACGTTGTAGATGAAGACGAAAACGAGGTCGCGGAGGACTTCGAGCTTCCCGGCGCTGACCTTTCAAATGAGGAACTTACTGTCCGCGTGGTTCCCAGGCAGGAAGATGAGTTCACCTGTTCGGAGTGCTTCCTCGTCCACCACATTTCGCAGCTTGCCTACGAAGAGGACGGTCTTCCAGTCTGCACTGAGTGTGCAGAGTGACCACAAGGTGAGATTATGGGGTCACTGGGTGAAACCCGGTGACCCCAAATATTTTTGATTAGGTGAGACAATACCGGCATGGCACTTTTCCGCAGAAAAAAGAAGAAGCAAGAGGAACAGACGTCACCCTCGGAAGCTAGTGGTGTGCAGTCACAGGACCCTCAGCAGGCGGAGGCCGCCAGCGACACCGCTGAACCCAAGCATGGTCCCTACGACATCTCGGAGCGTGACGCCTCCGAGGGATACATTGACCTTGGCCCGCTAAAAGTCCCCGCGATAGCTGGACTGCAGCTCCAACCGCAGTTCGCGCCGGACAAGAAGAGCATCGCCCGCCTTAACATTGTGGTGGGCAACTCGGTCCTACAGGTCCTTGTCGCGGCCGGCCCCAAATCTGGTGGCGGTTGGAAGCAGATCCTGGAGGGCACGGAAGAGTCCTTCAAGAAGCAGGGCGCGGAAGTTGAACACAACCCGAACGGTCCCTGGGGAGAAGAACTCATTGCTAAGGTGCCCGTCAAGACTGCGGATGGCCGCCCGGCCGTGGCTCCCAGCCGAATCATTGGTATGGACGGTGACCGTTGGATTCTGCGCGTCGACATCGTCGGCGGTGCTCTGGTCGATAAGAAGGCCTTCCA
>DUQT01000142.1 GCA_012837655.1 Actinomyces sp.
CGGACTTGAAGTAGTAGCTGAGGCCGGCACAGTTGAAGACGCTATTCGTCGTGCCGAGTTGGTAGTGCCCGATGTGATGCTTGTAGACCTACAACTTCCAGACGGTACCGGCATCGACATTATGCAGCGAATCAAGGAAACGAAACCGGAGATCCGCTCAGTCGTATTGACATCTTTCGATGATGATTCCGCACTGGCGGAAGCCCTTGAGGCCGGTGCGGTTGCCTACATCCTAAAGACTGTGCGCGGCGCGGAGATCACTGACGTAATCCATGCAGTGGCTGAAGGTAGGGTCCTTCTTGACGAACGCACTGTTACGCGGCGCCGCGCAGACCACGGGGATCCCACCGCTGACCTAACACCTGCTGAACGCAAGGTCTTGAACCTAATTGGCGATGGCCTTTCCAACCGTGAAATCGGCGACAAACTTGGTGTAGCGGAAAAGACCGTGAAGAACCACATCACGGCTCTGCTTGCCAAAATGGGACTCAAGCGCCGCACCCAGGTAGCCGCTTGGGTGGCCGGTCAACGCGCGGCAGCATGGCGAAACCAAACGCCGCCGAAGCCGTAACCCAAGCCGACTGGAGCTTAACACCAAGCTAACTGGAGCCTCGTACCAGGCCGACCGGCACTCGGCCCAAAACCGCGCATCCATGTCGCACCAGCGTAGCCGAGCAACCCAACCAATCGACCCGCATCCCGCGTTAGCTGACGGGCACCGTCCAAGTTAGGCGCGTGCCGTGACCGCCTTGGCCTTCGTCAAGCGTCATTGTTCCGCCGTGACGTTCAGCGCGGGTTAGCATATTTCTCAATCCAGAGGTGCGCTTGCGATCCTTGGGAATACCGACACCGTCATCCTCAACGACCACAGTCACCGTCTGATGATCGCCCTCGTCATTGTATTTAAGTTCGATTTGAACAGCCGTCGCCTTCGCGTGACGTGCAACGTTGGAAAGGCTTTCGCGGATCACAGCAGTTATGTCATCGGTGATGACGGGATCCCAACGGTCAGTGATTTCCAGCAGACCCTCAAAGTCGTCTTGCCCAACCGTCGTCCCATCGATCTCTGCGATGAGGGAGGGCGCAAAACCTAGCGCATTGCGCGCAAGGGAAGTCTCTCGGCGGACGCGTTCAACAATGTTCACGTTGCTGTCAGGTTCGCGCAGGTCGTGGACAATCGCGCGAATCTGACCTACCGATCGATCAACCGCGTCGGTAGCGGTGTCAAGTAGCTGTTTGATTTCGTCGACCCCGATCTCTTTGTCTTCAAGCTTGGCCTTAGCCGTATCAAGGTGAATACCAGTGGCGAAAAGCTGCTGAATCACGAAGTCATGCAGGTCGCGCCCAATCCGGTCGCGTTCATCCAGGAGGGCGTTAATGTCCTCTGTATGTCTAGCTTCGGCAAGCGTGAGCGCGAACGCCGCCTGCGTTGCCAGCCCCTCCGCCAGGGGAAGGTCGCCGGGTTCAAACTCCAGGCGTTCAGGTTTTCGTAGCAGGACCAACACGCCCTCGGCGACCTTGCCGGACATCAGCGGAGCATACAGCGCGGGCCCAAACTTCTTCATCGCGGGAATGCGAACCACGGGGGCTCGCACAAACGAATCGACGATCATCCCCGCGCCCTCACGGCGCACTGCCATCGCACGCCCTTCTGGAGGAAACACGGTCCCAAGAAGTTCATCGGCCGCGTATCCTTCCGCAATTTCGCACGCCCACGTGTCACCAACAGAAGGCAGAATAATGAGGGCGGTGTCGGCATCCGCTACCTGTCGCGCTGTCTGCGCAATGAGGGCCAGGGCCTCTTCTTCCTCGGTTCCCTCCAACAGGGCGGTCGTGATGTTGTGGGTCGCTTCCATCCACCGCTCGCGGTTGTTTGCCTCTTTGTATAGGCGCGCATTTTCTACCGCGACACCGGCAGCATCGCCAAGGAAACCAACCAGCTGAACGTCACTATCAGAGAACCCACCCGGCTTGTCAGTCAGATAAAGGCGGCCGAAAAGCTGGC
Organism: Actinomyces sp.; assembly: GCA_012837655.1. GTDB lineage: Bacteria > Actinomycetota > Actinomycetes > Actinomycetales > Actinomycetaceae > Gleimia. The sequence goes on from DUQT01000142.1 coordinate 2,006, forward strand.
CGTTTACTCGAATGGGAACGCCCAAGAAGTTCTCTAACGCGACCTTTTCGCTGACCGTGTCAATGTAGAACGGATCTTTGTCCAAGTCGTTCATGATTAGGGGGCCGATAGGAGGAATTGATCCCACCAAGTCCCTAACTACAGGTGGTGCGGCCATAGCCTGCGCGCCCTCGGAACTAAAACCGTGCTGCACAAACATGATGGTTTCGCCCCACGCGTCAAGCACCATGATTGCTCCACACAGAGCCCCGGTAAGAGTGCACGCCTGATCGACGAATTCTTGGAGGACCTGCTCAATATCGAGCTGCTTAGTGAGCCCTAGAGCAGCCTCAAGAAGCCGCTCTGGCTCGCCCTCGGCAAAGTCCTCAAAGTTCATCATGGCGATGTCCTACAGTTCAGCGCGCGCCTGGGCTCCCTCTCTTTGCAGAGCCCAGCGATAGTTCTGGTTACTTTCAATCAAATCACTATGCTTGCCACGCGCGGTAATAGTTGAAGGCCCGTGGTCAACGGATGACAGGACCAGAACTTCATCCGCGGTTTCAAGCGGTGTCAGGCGGTGAGTCACAACCAGCACCCCGCGGTCGTCGCTTCCGTGATCAGGAACCCGCAAAAGGTCCCTAATTAGGCGGTCGGCGGTATTGTTGTCTACGTGCTCGCCTGGCTCATCAATAAGCAGCAGGGGAGCGGGTGCTCCAAGCGCGCGAGCAAGTAACAATCGGCGACGCTCACCACCGGACACAGTTGTTCCACCCGATCCGAGCATAGTCGAAAGCCCTTCCGGCAGATTCGAAACCCATTCGTCCAAGCCTGCGCGGGCAAGCAGTATGCGAGCCTCGTCCTCGGAAATCGAAGGCTGTGCGGCGCGAATATTTTCAAGCACGTTAGTCGCGAAAATATGGGCATCTTCGGGGGTTAGGGACACTCGTTCGCCAACGTCCTTGCGTGGCGCGCCGTAAATGTCCTGGCCGTTTAGCGTGACGCGGCCGGCCTTTGGTTCGAGCATGCCGGCGAGCGTGAATAGGATCGTTGATTTTCCGATTCCGGACGGGCCGACGATTGCGACGTGGCTTCCAGGGCGCAATTCGAGGTCGATGCCCGTTGCAACTACGGGGCCGCCGGGCCAACCGACGGAAAGGTTCTCCGCGCGGAGCACGGGGCCTGTAGAGGATTGCGGAATCGGCTTGGAGTCCGGCGCTTCGTCAGTGGAGAGAATTTCGTCGATGCGCACAGCCGCGCGCGCGGAACGGATCAGCTGGGCGGCGGCGGGACCAAGTTCCGCAGTACCTTCAAAGGAAGACAAGGGGACCAGCACCAAAACTGCCAGTGCAACCGCGGACACCAGGCCCGCGTGCATTTCCGGAACACCAATCAAAATGGCGCCGATGACGGCCATACCCATCGCGAAACTATCGGTAGCCGCTGCAATCGCGGCAGGGCGAGCCGCCTGATCCTTAACCCTGGTTAGTTCAACTTCGGTGGCGTGAATGGAATCGCGCACTTCAGAAATGCGTCCAGAAACGGCCAGCTCCGTGTAGTTGTCCACCAGCGTGAGCGTTTCAGTCGCGAGTTCTGTACGCGCCTTTTCATCAGCAAGCTCCGCTAGACGGGCGGACTTCGCCGTGAGCAGTGGCCCGATCACGCCGGATAGGAACAGCGCGGCTCCCAAAACGAGCGCCGTAGGTACAGACAGGAACGCGATACCAATGACGGTTCCCACCCCTGCAACACCGGCAACCCACGCGGGGAGGACGGACTTCACCAGCAGATCACCTAGCGCGTCCACGTCCGAGCCGGTGCGCTCCAGCAGGTCGCCGCGCTTCAGACGCGCGATCGTGTCCGTCTTGCGCGAAGCCAACTTGCGGTACACGTTCTCACGCAGGTCAGCGATCCCATTAATAGCAACGTGGTGCGAAGCCAGCCGCTGCACGTATCGCAACACAGCCTTCGAGACACCAAAGAACCGCACGCCCACGGTCGCGATCGTCAAGAAAAGTACTGGCGGCATCTGGGACGCGCGCGCGATCAGCCACGCTGACGTAGCACCCAACCCGATCGATGCGCCAAGCCCGAGCGCACCCAGCAAAACAGCGCCAGCAAAGTGAAGCTTATTGAGCTCCAGCAGCGGCATCAGTCGCTTCAACGCCGCCCTCTCGCGAGGAGTAACAAAGAACCTCACAGTGCCTCCTCATCCAGTAGCTTCGGTTGGTTCACCAGCGCGAATTCCTCAATCGTCGTTTCCGCCAGTTCGGGGAATTCTTCGATTTCCGAGGCCGTTGCGGCCATGGTTTCCACATCGATAATGTTGTCGGCTGCCTCTACGACTGCGTGTCGGTGAGCGATCACAATCACCGTGCGGCCCATGTCCCGAAGTCTCTGCATGGTCTCGATGACCTGCTCCTCATTCATTGCGTCGAGGTGAGCGGTGGGCTCATCCAAAATGACCCACGGCGTGTCCTTCAACAATGCCTTTGTGAGTGCCAGGCGCTGGCGTTGCCCAACTGACAGGCCGATTCCACCCTGGCCAATCATGGTGTCCCACCCGTTGGCAAGGTTGTCCACAACCTCTTGGAACCCGGTCGCCATAGCGGCTTCAGCAAGCCGGGTTTCGGAAACGTCTTGGCCTTCCAAAACGTTTTCGCGAACACTTCCCGGCAAGATAGCGGGCGATTGCGGTACCCACGTGTGTTGCTCCCACCAGGAGCTCAAGTCAATCTCACTGAGATCCACAGCCTCGTCCTCGCCAATCAAAATACGACCACGGGTGGGGCGAAGGAGCCCCAGAAGGACCATGACGGTTGTGGTCTTTCCTGACCCGGACGGGCCGACGAGGGCCGTGATTTGGCCGCGCGGAATCTCGGCGGTGAGGTTCGCGGGCGCCCACGACCCACGTGCCGCAACCGACAAGTTGTCAATGCGGACGGTTTGTTCGGATAGGTCAGGGGAGGGGAGTTCGCCCTCGGATGGGATGGGTTCCTCGAGGATTTCGAACGCCGCCTGCGCTGCGGCTACACCGTTTGCGGACGCGTGGAACTGCTTGCCGACTTCGCGTAGCGGCAGGTAGACCTCCGGGGCCAGCATGATGACAATCAGCCCCGCGTACAGGCCAATGTTGCCGTGCACCAGGCGCATGCCGACCTCCACGGCGACCAGCGCGACGGACAGCGTCGCGATGAACTCCAGGATCGCGCCCGAAAGGAACGCAACGCGCAGAGTCTGCATGGTTGTGGAGGCGTGCATCTTGCCGAGCTTGTGTATGTGCTTCGTTGGCGCGCCCTCTCGGCCAAGCGCCTTCAAAGTCGGCAGACCCGCAATCAGGTCCAGCAGCTGGCTGCCGATCTTCTCCATTGTTTTCAGCTTCTGCGACGAATATTCAGCCGTCAGCTTGCCTACCAAAATCATGAAAATGGGAATCAGCGGAATCGTGAATACCGCGATGATGGCCGACAGGAAATCGTAGTAGAGCATAACCGCCAGAGTTATCGGCGTAACCGTCACGACCATCAGCAGCTGTGGCAGGTACGAAACGAAGTAGGGCCCCAAATCATCGAGCCCCCTGGTCACCAGCGTTACCGTGTCCGTACCTTTGCGTGCTAGCCAACGTGGGCCCAGTTTTGTTGCATGGTCGAGGACGTGGCTGCGTAACTCGATAATTGCATCGTTCGCCGCCCGGTGAGCCCGGGATTGGAGCAGGTACGTGAGCGCTACTCGAATGACGACGATGACGGCGAGCGCTATAACCCAGGGGATCGAATCGGCTAGTTGCTGGCCTTCACTAATAACCGGGGAAACGGCGGAAGATATTGAGATCGCCTGCGCAAGGACCAGCACGGCTGACAGCGTTCCAACAATCGTGATGAACACGATGTAACGCTTCGCTGCCTGAGCATATTTAAGGAGTCGACTATCCAGTGGTTTCACAAAGAGCCCATTCTACGTACAACTGAATCCGTCAAGAACATTAACCAATCATAGAATAGAACTGTGGGGCCAACCTTTCCTGGTTGGCCCCACAGTCAGTGAACGGCGTGAGTTAGCCGCGTAGGAAGTTTGCTCCTACACGAATCTGCTTCGTAAGCAGACCCTGATTTTCAGCAACGTCCTCAGGTGAGATGCGGCGACGGAATACCCAGTAGGAGTATGCCGTGTAAGCCAACACGATCGGGACCATCACGATGGCGACCGTCAGCATGACAACCAGCGTCGAGTGTGACGAGGAAGCCTGAGCGATCGTTAGTGAGTATTCCGGATCGATGCTCGACTTCATCACGTTCGGTGCCATTGCGGTGAAGATGAATGCAACTGCACCAGCAATACCAACGGATGAAGCGAAGAACGAAGCCAGCGACTTGTTCAAAGCCTTCTGTGACCATGCTGCCGAAGCAATCAGTGCAACTGCAGCGACAACTAGCGGTAGCCATGCCCAAGCCGAGGTTGCGTAGGCGAGCACTGCCCAGATTGCCCAAACGGCAGTTACGACAGCAGCCGCAATCGACAGCTTGGATGAAAGCTTCTCAGCGCGTAGGTGTACATCGCCCTTGGTCTTAATCGACAGGAACTGTGCGCCCTGTGATAGGGAGAGCAAGAGGACTGCTACACCACCCAGGAGGGTGAACACGGTGAGTAGCGAGAAGAAACCACCAGTTAGGTTGTGGACCGAGTGGGCCAAAACATCTTCGGTGATTGGGGTCGGAACCGCCTCGAGGGTGATCGGGTCAACGACCTCAATCTTCATACCCTGAACGAGGTTTGCGAATGCAACACCGAACAGTAGTGGCACACCGAAGCCTGCCGCGGTATGAAGCGCGTCCCAGCTGCTCCTCCACTTAACAGTGTCAATAGTCTTGCGCCACTCGATAGCTGCAATACGCAGAATCAGGAGCACAAGGATGACGAACAGTGCTAGGTACATACCGGAGAACATGGTTGCGTACCATTCTGGGAACGCGGCGAAGGTTGCACCACCAGCGGTGAGTAGCCACACTTCGTTTCCGTCCCAGTGCGGGCCAATCGTCTTAACGGCCTGCGAGCGTTCTTCATCACTCTTAGCGACGAAGGGCAGTAGTGCTCCAACACCAAGGTCGAAGCCTTCCAGGATCAAGTAACCGGTCCAGAGGACAGCGATCAGAATGAACCAAACGATACTGAGCCAATCCATTGTTTATCTCAACCTTCCTCAGTATCCGAACGACAAGTGAGTGTCGGGATGTACGTCTTCACGGTCATCGTAAGGAATGTGCATGCCCTCACGTGCCCAGCGGCGTAGCAGCAGGAACCAGATGATACCGAGCACGCCGTAAAGGATGGTGAATAGAAGCATGGTGAACAGAACCTGACCGCTTGGGACCGTACCCGAAGCTGCGTACTCAGTTAGCTGAAGCACGCCACCGACAGGGTCACCGTTCATGGCGCCTGCAATGTTCGGGTAGACAACCCACGGCTGACGACCAATTTCGGTGAAGATCCAGCCTGCAGATGCGCCAATGAAAGGCCACGGAAGCGAGAACAGCGCGAATCGGCTGATCCACTTCGATGTGGGGAGCTCATCCTTGCGCATCCAGAACAGAATCCCGATGCCCAGAAGGATTGAGATCAGACCCAGCGACACCATGACTCTGAATGAGTAGAAGACAGGCATCGACGGCGGACGGAAGTCGTACTGAGCGGCGTCACCGTATCGGGAGGTGAAGGACTCGTTCTCGTTCAGCATCTCCACCATGCGGTCCTGAATATCGCGAACACCTTCAACTTCAGCAGTGAAGGAGTTGTGCGACAGGAACGAGGCCAGGCCTGGAACCGTGATGAAGCGGGTCATATCACCGGAATCATCAAGCGGGCATTCGCCAAAGCCTGCAACGGTGAACTGAGCGCCTTCGGTATCCATACAGATACCTTCTGCAACTGCCATCTTCATGGGCTGCAGGTTCACCATTTCGACGCCCTGGAAGTGGCCGGTGGCAACGGTTCCGAGACCAGAAATGATCAGAGCCCAAGCACCGAACTTAGCGATTGGCTTCCAAACCTCACGGGCCTCACGTTCACCAGCTTCACCAGCGTTCGCTGCGCGAACGACCCACCAGGTCGCAATGCCTGCGACGAAAGTGCCCGCCACGAACAAGGAGGTGAAGAACACGTGCGAGAATCCGAGGAACAGAACGGGGTTCGTGATTACCTTCAGGAATCCGCCGGCGCCGTCAAGCTCAGCTCGACCAGTTTCTGGGTTGAAGAAAGCTCCCACCGGGTGCTGCATCCAGGAGTTAGCAGCCAGAATCCAAATGGCTGAGAGCGTAGAGCCGATCGCAACGAGCCAGATCGAAACCAGGTGCAGAGTCTTAGAAATTCGGCCCCAGCCGAAGATCCAAATACCTAGGAACGTCGACTCCAGGAAGAAGGCTAGAAGTGCCTCGACTGCGAGCGGTGCGCCGAAGATGTCACCGACGTAGCGGGAGTATTCAGACCAGTTCATACCGAACTGGAACTCCTGCACGATACCGGTTGCGACACCGAGCGCGAAGTTAATTAGGAACAGCTTTCCGAAGAAACGTGTTGCCTGGAGCCAGACCTCCTGACCATTGCGGTGCCACTTGGTTTGCATAATTGCAACAAGTAGACCCAATCCAATGGTCAGCGGGACCTGGATGAAGTGGTAGACGGTAGTAATACCGAACTGCCACCGCGCCAGTAACACTGCATCGAGTGCTGCTGGGAGGACGGTCATCTTGTCCGCCTTTCCGAGTTGATAGGGGGTTTCAGTCACCAAATTTGGCAACCGTTCACAACCTCAACGATATGCGCAACAATGCGTTATTTGTTGAGTACGCTCCAAAGCTAGCGCGTTTTTTCTGACAACGTGTGGAAAAACGCCGAATAAAGAGGGCCCAAAGGTCCTAGATTTCCATAACAATTTGGTAACAACGCCGCCAAATTAGGAAACCCTCCTGTTATCTATTATGAATTTGTGAATTTCGCCTCATGGTTCCGAGGTGTGGTTCGGTAGAAATTTGGTGGGTTCGGCACATTTATTTCAATGTGGAAATTATCTCAAGTGGGACGACGGGCAAATCGTGTGCCATAATTCTACCTAGATGGACTTTCGGCATATCACGAAAGTGGCGTTGCCGGGTTGATGTTTGCTCCCCGTTTCAACGCCTGTGCAACACGCGAATATTGGCGTGGCACCGCAAAAGTTTCCGTCTGTGGAAGACGGCGTGGCGGGCGCTCGATATGGAGCTACCGCCCACTAACTGGAGAAAGCTTGTGTCAAAAGAACTAAATGAAGACTCCGCTCAGGGCGGGGATGAAAATCCTGCTCGAGAGGAAGTAATGGGTGTTGGCGCACCAATTTTTTCGGGTGCCAACCGTCCCAAAACCAATGAAGAATCGGAAACAAAAGTCCCGGTAGCTGCTGCCGCCACACTCTTATTCCAAGCTCCTGAAATCGAGCATCCGGCTCCGAGAAAGTCAGATGACTCTGGACGTCGGAATGACCAGAAGTCCAGGTCTCGTAAAGAGAGCGAGGAAAGGGAACGCGACGACGCTGAGGAGGACTCCGTTTCCTCCGCTGATTCATCGGAATCTTCGGAAACCGCAGAAAGTGCGCAAAGTGCTGACGACTCCGATGCTCCAATGCAAACTTCGAGGCGAAGGCGCCGCCGTCGGTCGCGCACTGAAAATGACGAGCCTCGCGAGGTCTCTGCTGACGAAGTCACCGGCGTAAAGGGCTCCACCAGGCTGGAGGCAAAGCGTCGCCGCCGACGCGAGGGGCGACGTGAAAATAAGCGTCGTCAAGTAGTTACGGAATCTGAGTTCCTGGCCCGTCGCGAGTCGGTCAAACGCGAAATGATTGTGCGCGAAAAGGATGGGCTGAACCAGATCGCGGTCCTTGAGGACGGCCTGCTAGTCGAGCACTACGTTGCTCGCCGCACCCAGCAGACCATGGTGGGCAACATTTACCTTGGCCGCGTTCAAAACGTACTACCTTCAATGGAGGCAGCTTTTATTGACCTGGGCAAGGGACGCAACGCGGTCCTGTACGCAGGTGAAGTGAACTGGGAGGCCGTAGGGCTCTCAGGACGCCCTCGTCGAATTGAACAGGCGCTGAAGTCCGGAGACGCCGTTTTGGTACAGGTCACGAAGGACCCAATCGGACACAAGGGTGCGCGCCTCACTGCTCAGATAACGCTGGCGGGTCGATTCCTGGTTCTGGTTCCAGACGGCCAGATGACGGGTATCTCTAGGAAGCTTCCGGAGAAGGAACGCGCGCGACTAAAGAAGTTGCTTTCCAAGATCGTTCCCAAGGATTCCGGAGTCATCGTTCGCACTGCAGCTGAGGGCGCAACTGAAAAACAACTGCGCGATGACGTCAAGAGCCTTCAGTCCCAGTGGGATGACGTAGTTAAGAAGCAGCAGAAGTCTCAGAAGGCGCCGGTAATGCTCCGTTCTGAGCCGGAACTTGCGGTGCGGGTGGTGCGCGATGTGTTCACGGAAGACTTCTCTTCGCTGGTAGTTGAAGGTAACGGCACGTGGAAGACCATCCACGAGTACGTGTCGAAGCTGTCGCCTGACCTCGAAGATCGCCTGCATCACTGGACTAAGAAGGAAGACGTCTTTAAGGCGCACCGCATCGATGAACAGTTGACCAAGGGAATGGACAACAAGGTTTGGCTCCCGTCGGGCGGTTCCCTAATCATCGACCGCACAGAGGCAATGACGGTTGTCGACGTGAACACCGGCAAGTTCATTGGTTCTGGCGGCACCTTGGAAGAAACCGTCACCAAGAACAACCTGGAGGCCGCCGAAGAAATCGTTCGCCAGCTTCGTCTGCGCGACATCGGTGGGATCATCGTCATCGACTTCGTTGATATGGTCCTGGAGTCCAACCGTGACCTCGTCTTGCGTCGCCTGGTTGAATGCCTAGGCCGTGACCGCACGCGTCACCAAGTCACGGAGATCACCGCCCTCGGACTTGTCCAAATGACACGCAAACGAGTCGGGGAGGGCCTTGTTGAGGCGTTCTCGACTCCCTGTGAATGCTGTGAAGGACGCGGCTTTATTGTTCACTCTGAACCTGTTGAAAAGGACAAGTCAGGGCGCGCGATCAACGTCAAGAAGAATAAGCAAAAGCAGGAAAATAAGTCCGAATCCGAATCGAAGCCAGACCCGCAGCGCGAAGAAGTGAAGGCCGCGCTTTCCGCGATCGCAGCGTCGGCGGCTTCGAAACATCAAGAATCCGACGAGGGCGATGCTGACAAGCGCGGAGGGAAGAGGAACTCTGGCCGCAAGTCCAGGTCTAAGAAGCGCGAGCAGTCCGCCAACGAACAGCAACCTTCCCGCGGCAAGGCCGACGGAACCGATGACAAGTCTCGATCGGGTGGAAGCAAGCCGCAGTCGGATACAGACAAGTCGCAGTCTGGGGCAGGTAAGACCGGACCATCCGACAAGCAGGCCGATCAGCAGACGCAGGGAGTCCAGGCGGAACAGTCGGACGAACCGCAGAAGCCAGTTCGTAAACGAGGCCGCCGCACGGCAACCATGGATGCCGGGAAGCCCCAGGTCAAACTTGACCTACCCGAACCTGTGAAAACCGAGAAGATTGCTCGACCCGCAGCCCTCAGCCTGGATGACATCCAGCTTCCAAACCCGGAAGACCGGCCCGCGAAAAAGAGCCGGCGAGTAGTGGTTGCGGAACCAGGCACGCCCTCGACAACTGAATAAAACGTGCGGTGGTGAATCCCACACGCAAACGGGCGTGAAAAACGGGTAAAAAGTTTGATTGAAAGGCGCAGATCAAGTATTCTTGATCGTCGGTGCGCATCTTTGCGCGCATTATTAATTTGTAATCTATCGAAAGATGAGCAGCAACGTGGTCTACGCGATCGTCAAGGCCGGCGGCCGACAGGAGAAGGTGTCCGTCGGTGATGTCGTCGTCGTCGACAAGTTGGCGGGAGAGCCCGGCGATACCGTCGAACTCCAGCCCCTAATGGTAGTCGACGGTGACAAGGTCACCTCTGATGTGTCCGAACTGGGTAACGTCAAGGTAACTGCCGAAATCGTCGCTCCTAGGAAGGGACCGAAGATTTCGATGGTTAAGTACAAGAACAAGACTGGCTACCGCAAGCGCCTAGGTCACCGTCAGAAGCTGACGGAAATCAAGGTAACCGACATTAAGTAGTTCTCCTAAAGGTTTTTAGGACTGAGAGAAAGAAGCTGAACAATGGCAAGTAAGAAGGGACTAGGTTCTTCCAAGAACGGTCGCGACTCTAATGCCCAGCGTCTCGGCGTGAAGCGTTTCGGAGGCCAGACTGTAAAGGCTGGCGAGATCCTCGTGCGCCAGCGCGGCACTCGCTACCATGCTGGAGACAACGTAGGTCGAGGCAAGGATGACACGCTCTTCGCGCTAGTATCTGGCGATGTTGAGTTCGCTAACAAGCGCAACCGTCGCGTCGTGAGTGTGGTTGAGGCAGTTTCTGCCTAACTATTCTTAGAATTGTTGAGGGTGAGCGGGTTTCCCGTTCACCCTCAAAATTTTTAATAGATTTTGAATGGCCGTCTAACAAGGAGGCCCAAGATGGCGTCGTTTATTGACAGAGTGACCATGTACGTTACCGGTGGTAACGGAGGCCGCGGGTGTGTTTCCGTGCGTCGCGAAAAGTACAAGCCGCTCGGTGGACCCGACGGGGGTAACGGCGGCAACGGTGGGGACGTCATTCTGGAAGTCTCCGACCAAACAACGACCTTGTTGACGTACCACCACGCCCCTCACCAGAAAGCGGAGAACGGCACGCCTGGGCTGGGTGACAACGGTGAAGGCAAGAACGGCGAAGACATCATCCTTCCCGTACCAGCCGGCACAGTCGTCAAAGATCAGGCGGGCAACGTCCTCGCTGATCTTGTAGAGCCGGGTGAACGCCTAACGATTGCGCAGGGCGGGAAGGGCGGCCTTGGAAATGCTGCTCTGGCTTCGCGCAAGCGAAAGGCTCCGGGCTTTGCTCTGAAGGGGGAGCCGGGCGAGGAGCGCACGGTCGTCCTCGAACTGAAAACCGTCGCTGACGTCGCCCTGGTTGGCTACCCGTCTGCGGGTAAATCATCTTTGATTGCGGCTATGTCGGCTGCTCGTCCGAAGATCGCGGATTATCCATTCACGACGCTCGTGCCGAATCTCGGTGTAGTGCAGGCCGGCGACACGCGCTACACGGTTGCTGACGTGCCGGGCCTGATTCCAGGCGCTGCGCAAGGTAAGGGTCTGGGGCTTGAGTTTTTGCGTCACATTGAGCGTTGCGCAGTTATTGTGCACGTCCTCGACGCGGCAACGTTTGAAACTGATCGCGACCCCGTGTCTGACCTGCGCGTGATTGAGGGCGAGTTGGCCCAGTACAAGTCGGACCTTGGCGAACTGGAAGGCTATGTGCCGCTGGGGGAGCGTCCGCGCGCGATTGTGGTCAACAAGATTGACATTCCCGATGGTCGCGAAATGGCGCAGATGCAGATGAAGGAACTCCAAAGTTTCGGCTGGCCCGTCTTCGAGGTGTCTGCAGTTAGCCACGAGGGCTTGAAGGAGCTTTCCTTCGCGCTTGCCGAAATGGTTGAAAAGCACCGTGAGAACCTACCTGAGCCCGAGCCCGCTCCGACCATTATTCGTCCCACCCCGATCGGTGGATTCGAAAAGTACGAAGAAATTACTGTTCGAAAGATTTCCCACAACGGCGAAGACATGTTCCAGGTCCGAGGCCGCAAACCGGAACGTTGGGTTGTGCAGACCGACTTTGCGAACGATGAGGCTGTTGGCTACCTGGCAGACCGTCTGAACCGGGCCGGTGTGGAAGACATGCTCGTTGAAGAGGGCGCGATGCCGGGCGACCCGGTTGTGATTGGCGACCTTGAAGGCGGCGTCATCTTCGATTGGGAGCCCATGATGGAAACCGGTGCCGAGCACCTTGGCCCCCGTGGTTCGGACAGCCGTTTGGATCAGAACTTCCGCCCAACGCGCCGAGAGCGCAAGGAACGCTTCCACGAGCGCATGGATGCCAAGCAGGCGGCTCGCGATGAGCTGTGGACCGACCGTGAAAGCGGCGTCTGGACAGATCCGAGCGCGCACTGAATTGGGTTCTAGACTTGGCATAGCTAGTTCTAGGAGTTCGCATGCCTTCTGACAACTTCCGCAAAGGGATTGCTGAAGCTAAACGGGTCGTAATCAAGATTGGGTCGTCTTCACTCACGCGTGCAGATGGCCGTCTTGACTTGAACCGTATTGATCAGGTTGCGGGGATTGTTGCCCGCATGACAAGGCGCGGCCAGCAGGTCGTCCTAGTATCTTCGGGTGCCGTTGCCGCGGGAATCGACCCGTTGGGACTTCCCGGGCGGCCACGTGATCTGCCCACCGCGCAGGCATGTGCGGCAATGGGGCAGGGTTTGTTGGTTGCCAGGTGGGCGGCGGCGTTTCAGGCGCATTTTCGTCACGTTGCGCAGGTCCTTTTCACTGTCGAGGACGTGATGAGGCGCGACCATTACAAGAACGCGCGCCAAGCGTTGGAGCGACTCCTACACTTCGGTGTGGTTCCTATCGTTAACGAGAACGACACTGTTTCCACAGCTGATGTCCGCTTCGGTGATAACGACCGACTGGCCGCCTACGTCTCCCATCTGATTGATGCGGACGCACTGGTACTGCTCACGGATGTGGATGGGCTTTACACAGCTCCGCCCTCGTCGAAAAACGCCAAATTTATCGAACAGGTGAGTTCCTTAGAGGATCTGAAGGCCGTCGTAACTGACGCGGAAGGGTCCGTCCTAGGCACTGGCGGCATGACGACTAAGGTGGCCGCGGCCGTTATGGCTGTGGAATCCGGCGTTGAGGTCGTGCTGTGTGCAGCAAATGTGCTCAGTCAAGCTGTGGATGGACAGAAGGTGGGGACCTACTTCCCATCGACTGGGAAGCGGCGGCCGTCAAGGACGCTGTGGATTGCGCATGCGGCGCGCTCGCGTGGACAACTCGTCTTGGATGACGGCGCTGTGCACGCGATTACGGTGCGCAAGAAGTCGCTTCTACTGGCCGGTGTCCTGGCTGTGCGCGGCGATTTCACGGCCGGCGAGGTCGTTGAACTCGTTGGCAGCACGGGACGCGTTGCGCGCGGGATCACGTCCTACGACTCCGACATCGCGGACAAGTTCAAGGGCATGTCCCTCGAAGAACTGCAGCGTGCCGGCGCGCCGGACACGCGTCCAATCATCCACCGCGACGACATGGCGCTACTAGAGATGCCGCTTCGCTAGTCGTGGCACCACGCCGCCTGTTCCCAGCGTTCCAGCCTGCGATCACGCAGTGGGCTTGGAATGCAAGCCACGGCAAGCGAGTTTAGAATCTCTTTAACCTGTGTTCCGCTCAGATGTTTGAACCCGTGTTCACTGCAACTCTTGTACGTCAAGGAGAATCATGACCGACCAAACAACCGCCACCGCGGTCCGAAACGTTTGTCAAAAAGCCCGCGACGCTCGCGGATGGCTTGCAAATTCTTCCACCAGTGTCAGAAATTCGATTCTCGAGGACGTGGCTCAAGGACTCGAAGAAAATGCTGACGCAATTATCGCTGCAAACGCGAAGGATTTGGAGGCCGGACGCGCCAACGGCCTGAGCGAAGGACTACTTGACCGCTTGGCGCTTGACGAATCGCGCGTGGCCGGCCTTGCGGATGCAGTGCGCGATCTGATCGGCCTGCCGGACCCAGTTGGCAAGATCATCAGCGGTTCGACCATGCCGAACGGCCTGCGAGTCCGCCGCCAACGCGTGCCGCTCGGCGTCGTTGGCATGATCTACGAAGCCCGCCCGAACGTTACCGTGGATGCGGCGTGCCTGTGCCTCAAGGCTGGAAACGCGGCAGTTTTGCGCGGCGGGTCCGCAGCAGCACACTCCAACGCGGCGCTGGTTGCGATCATTCAGGACGCACTGGAAAAGAATGGCGGATCGCGCGACCTGGTCGCCTCAGTAGATCAGTGGGGCCGCGAAGGCGCCACCGAACTCATGCGCGCCCGCGGCCTAATCGATGCCCTTGTTCCTCGCGGCGGCGCGGGACTGATCCGATCCATCGTTGAAGAATCCAAAGTCCCCGTCATCGAAACCGGCGTCGGCAACTGCCACATCTACGTTGATGCATCCGCCGACCTGCAGGCCGCTCACGACATCGTCATGAACGCCAAAACTCAGCGCGTCGGCGTGTGCAACGCGGTCGAAACCCTCCTAATTCACGAGGGCGTAGCTGACGAGCTCCTCGCCAGCGTCGGACCCGACCTGCTCGCCGCGGGAGTAACCCTGCACGCAGATGAGCAGGCCCGCTCCGCCCTCGGAAATCAAGAAAAGGTCGTTGCGGCAACGGAAGAGGACTGGGAGACTGAATATCTTTCTTACGACCTTGCTGTTCGCACGGTGAAGGACGTGGACGCCGCGGTTGAGCACATCGGAAAGTACTCGACCGGCCACACCGAAGCCGTATTGGCCACGGATACGCGCGTTGTGAAGGCGTTTGTGGACGGTGTGGACGCGGCGGCGATTGCGGTGAATGCGTCCACTCGGTTTACTGACGGGGGACAGTTAGGATTAGGAGCAGAGCTTGGGATTTCCACGCAGAAGCTACATGCGCGCGGTCCCATGGGGCTTGAAGAACTAACGACTTGGACGTGGATTATCGAAGGCGACGGACACGTTCGACCATAAGATTGTGAGGACTTGTGGATAACCTGACAGCTGGGGTGCCGCACCGCCCATCTATTGGCATCATGGGTGGCACGTTTGACCCCATCCACCACGGTCACCTTGTGGCTGCGTCGGAAGTGATGGACGTTTTCAACCTGGACCAGGTTGTATTCGTGCCCACACAGATGCAGCCGTTCAAGGCGGGGCGTAGGGTCACGTCCGCGGAACACCGGTATTTGATGACTGTCATCGCGACGGCGTCGAACAAGCGGTTCACCGTTTCGCGCGTTGACATTGATCGAGGTGGCACAACCTTCACAATCGACACGCTGAACGATATCCACAAGATGCGGCCAGACGCGGATCTGTACTTCATCACAGGGGCTGATGCTCTAGAGCAGATTCTGACCTGGAAAGATTCGGAAAAAATCTTTGAGATGGCGCATTTCATCGGTGTGACTCGGCCGGGGCATGAACTTGACGCGACCGGGCTACCGCCGTCGGCCGTGTCACTGCTGGAAGTTCCAGCAATGGCTATTTCGTCGACGGACTGCCGCAATCGCGTGCGGGAGGGGAAGCCGGTTTGGTATCTGGTTCCTGACGGCGTCGTGCAATACATCGATAAGTATGGTTTGTACCGCGAATAGGCGCATTGAAGTGGCTGTGTCCGTCCTTTTTGGCACAATAGAAGAAGCTAATACTTTGAGACTAAGTAGGTTGATGTTTTGGAGTTGAACGACTCGACTCGTCATTTGGTAAACGTAGCGGCTACGGCTGCGGCAGATAAGTTGGGTGTTAATCCCGTTGCGATCCTGGTTGGGGAACGCCTGGTGTATTCAGACGTGTTCCTGATCGTGTCGGCGGATAGTCAGCGGCAGGTGCAGGCAATCGTTAATGCGGTGATTGACGAGGTCGTGGCTGCGGGAGGTTCGCGTCCCCGTGTAGAGGGGCGTGAGGAGCTTTCTTGGGTCCTGCTTGATTTTGGTGATTTCGTTCTTCACGTTCAACTTGATGAGCAGCGTGAGTTTTACGCATTAGAGAGGCTTTGGGCTGACTGTCCCAAGCTTGAGTTGTCGGAGGTCGATCTAGCTAGATGAGCCATTCGTCGCAGGCGCTTTCTCGTATTGTGTTGGTCCGTCACGGGCAAACTGATTACAACAGCGGCGGCCGAGTTCAGGGCCAGATTGATATTGAACTTAACGATCTTGGGCGTGCGCAGGCAGAGGCAATGGGTCCTTTAGTCGCGCAATATGAACCAACTTTGGTAATTTCTTCCGATTTGTCGAGGGCGCACGACACTGCTCTTGAGATCACTCGTCACCTGGATGTTGAACTGGTCCTTGATGAGCGTGTTCGTGAACGCGATTTCGGCTGGTTTGAGGGCATGAACTATGAGGAGTTGGTGTCGCACCACCCGGAGCTATTTCGGGAGTGGCGTGAAACCGGGGAGGCCGTGGCTGCTGGCGTTGAGTCGCGTTCAGATGTGGGGGAGCGTTTCGTGAAAGCGATCCAGGAGCGGGTTGCGCACGAAGCGGGTACTTACGTGTTTGTTTCGCATGGTTCGGCGATCACTCAGGTGATGACCAGGCTACTGGGACTCTCGCCTTCGAACTGGTCAGGATTCCGCGGTCCTAACAACTGCCACTGGTCGGTTATCGATCAGGCTCATCGGCCACCATATTGGCGCGTCGTTGCACACAACATCGGCCTGGGGGATGACATCGACTTCGGAGCTTCGCGGGCATAGCTTTCGGGCGGCTCGCGAGCCGTGAGACTTTGCACATCAAGACAGTTTTGCTCGAACAAGTGTTTTCGGTATAGTAGGTGATTGTTCGAAGGGACAACTTCGGGGCTATGGCGCAGTTGGTAGCGCGCTTCCATGGCATGGAAGAGGTCAGGGGTTCGAATCCCCTTAGCTCCACAATCACCCCGGTATTTCGTTGAAATGCCGGGGTTTTTCGTTGCAATATCGCCAACCCCCCAACATAGACAGATCGGGGGAAACTATGATGCTCATGAGATAACGGACCGCATCTTCGATTCCATCTGTTCAAGATTTACTAAGTCTGATCGCTCTTGAAGAAGCGACGTTGATGACGTTGAACCCCGCTAGTCGTTTTCGCTTACTAGTTCCCGAGCCGCAGCTGCGGCCTCTTCAATCGAATCGAACAAGTATGTTGGTGACGTTAGCGAGTCAATGACGCCCACGTTTTCGGCTGCGCGCAGGTGATTTTGTCGCAGACCCTTGATCATGGTGGTGATGCCGCGCTGATTGAGTTCTTCAAACAGGTCGGCTAGTTGCTTCGCACCGGACGCATCCAAGATTCCAACGTGAGACATGGATAGGATGACGATCTCGGTGGAGCGGTGAACGTCTGAAAGTTCCTCGACAATGCGCTCGGCAACTCCGAAAAACATTGAACCATCAAGGCGGAAATACGCGATCTTGTCATCACCCGGTTGCGGTTCACCCGGCAGTGGTAGGCCCACAACACCAGACATGCGTGACAGGTGGTACACGGCCCACAGGACCGCGATGCCGACACCAATCCCGATAGCAACAATCAGGTCAAACACGACAGTGATCAGGGCGGTCGTTATGAAAATGAGGCGGTCACCGCGTGTGGAACCAAGGATTTTCTTCACGTTGGACGGTGACACCATGCGGAACGCGGTAACGAACAAGACGCCGGCGAGCGCGGAGAGCGGAATGTGGCTCACGAGGCCCGCCGCGAAATACACGACAGCCGCAAGCAGGATGGCGTGCACGATCGAAGCAACACGCGAAGTCGCACCGGACTTCACGTTTACCGCGGTACGCGCGATTGCGCCTGTTGCAGGCATGCCTCCAAAAATGCCGGAGCCGATTGAAGCGAGACCCTGGCCAACAAGTTCTCTATCGGGCTGGTACGATCCCTGGCCAGGCATACCGGCCGCGACACGTGCGGAAAGAAGCGACTCAATCGCTGCCAATAGCGCTACAGCAAACGCGGCTGGCGAAAGCTGTGCGATCAGGTCAACACTCACCTGCGGCAGTTGAGGAGCAGGTAGCGAACTGGGGAGTTCACCAATCGTTGGGACCATTAGCTTGCCAAAGAACGCGGCAAGTGAAACCGCGACTACTGCGACCAGCGACGCCGGGAAAGTCGTCGAGATCTTCGATGTTCCCACAATGATCGCCATGGTTACAGCAACGATCCCAAGCGTCATTACAGACACCGACCAGTCCGCATCCTTCACCGCCAAGAAAGCACTATAAAGGGAGTTCTGACCAGCCGGAACTTCCGTTCCCATCGCCATTGGCACCTGTTGCAACGCAATAATCGTGGCAATTCCGAGTGTAAATCCTTCAACGACAGACCACGGGATCAAAGAGATAGCTCGTCCCAGCCCCAGGAACCCGAACATGAATACCAGGAACCCGGCCATCAGTGACAGCAACATGACCGAGTTTGCCCCGTGCTGTGCAACCAGGGGAGCGAGAATCACCACCATGGCTCCCGTCGGTCCCGATACCTGGACGTGCGATCCTCCAAAGATCGCCGCAATCAATCCTGCAACTATTGCAGTTACGAGGCCGGCCGCGGCACCCACTCCGGAAGAAACACCGAAAGCCAACGCCAACGGCAGAGCTACAATACCGACGGTTACGCCTGCTACTGCGTCGCGGCGCAAGTTAGCGTTGCGGTAGTCGTCCTTGGAAGGTAGTAAAAACTTGAAGTGCTCAGTTAAAGAAGAAGGCAACTGCACGTACTTATTCCAATTCGTCCAGGCTAAGAATCATTTCCCAGCGCGCGAATACAGTGATTTACTGATTGAAATATCTAACGAGGCGCTGGACCCCAATGCTACCACGCCCGCCGATCGGCTCGGCCGGTAGACGCAGATTCCCTTTGGTGTCACGCGAACATGACGCCGCTCTTGCGTGGTCATTCAAATCAAAGACGGATGCCTCAGGCGCATAACAAAGTGGCCCGACCAAAACCGGTCAGGCCACTTGAGTATCTGCTCTTAACTACTTGGTTTCAGAGCCCTTATTCTTTGCGGGAATGAAACCCCACACGGTAAGCAGGATGCCGACTACGAGGGCGCCGATCCCGGCGTAGAATGCGATCTGACCAATCAGGCTCCATCCGTACACGTTTAGGAGCATGCCGCGAAGCGTGTTTCCGTCAAGCATGAAGTCTGAACGTAGTTCCTGCAGGGTCTTTGCGCGCTCGGCCTCAGGGTATTCAGTGAGCGGGTTAGCCAGCTCGACCTCAACTAGCTTCTGAATCATTTCTTCAGACGCGTCCGGGTTGTCGGCCTGGAGCTTCTCAGCAAGCATCGCGGTCTGTTCGTTAACCATGCCGCCTAGCGTTGCGTACGTTGCGCCCTCAGCGTCGCGCTGCTTGGCCTCGTAAGCCATGTGCGAATGAATGTAATGGTTCGCGTACAGCTGAGCTCCAGCACCATCCTTTAGCTGTTGACCTGCATATGGCGTCAGCAGAGCAGCGTCCTCTTCGGAAATACGACCGAGGTCAAGCTGGGCCTTAATGCCTTCTTCGGTTGGGAAGACAATTTCTTGTTCTTCCATCTGTGACGCAATGAAGTTGCTTGCAAAAGTGGAGCCAAAGAGCGCTCCGATGCCAACAAGCACCAGAATAATGCCGAAAATTTTGGCGAAGGTCTTATAAATCCTTGTAGCCACGATTAAACCTTTCACTGGTTGAAAAGGAGTTGCAACAAATTTGAACAATTTGCTCATAGGAAATTACCAAAGTTCCCACACGGGCGCGCGGCGAAAATCGAAATCCGAAATCTCTAGGTTGTATGAAAAGTACAAGTGCGCACTAAGAGCCTTGGACATTCCGCTAATGCTTGTGTGTTACGACACTTAAATAATGGTGGGAAAAGCACACAATCCAGGTCAAGGAGGACCAATGCAGCGCCGCGAGTCAGCTCTTCGTGAGCAAATTGATGAACTAGAAAAACGGGGTGACTTCGTCGGGATGGTACAGCCGTTAACCGACCTAGTTGATGTACTTTCTCGCAAGTGCAACGGGCCTGCTTGTGCGGTTAGTACAGAGACCGCAGATTACGCGGCTACGCTCGACCGCCTGGGTGGCCTGCATCGAAATCTTGGCAACTTGGATGAAGCCCAGGACATCTACACCGAGGCCGTGAAAGTCTCCGCAGCAGTCTTTGGAACCAATGATCCGAACTATGCAACGACCCTAAATAACTTTGCGGGTTTGCAACGTTTGCGCAAGAACTACAAGGAATCCGATGAAGCATATTCGAGGGCGGAGAAGATCTACAACGATACTGTTGGACCCGACCACGTCTTCACGATCTCCTGCTTGAACAACAGGGGACTGCTACGTCAGGACGAGGGACGCTGGGAGGACGCACTCGCTCTGCATGAGGAGGCGCTTCGCCGCTTGCGTTCCCGCCCCGGCGATGAAACTGCTGAGGCAACTACGCTCAATAACATCGCAACCGCGCTGTACAGCCAAGGAAAGGTTGAGGAAGCGTTGGAGCGCATGGAGGAAGCCTCCAA
>DUQT01000143.1 GCA_012837655.1 Actinomyces sp.
AGCACATCCCGCGTGAGTGTGCGCGCCCCGCTCTGGCGCGGGCATGCAGGATCATGTCAGGCGATTCGCTCCACTTTCGGACTCCTGCGCCCGGCTGTAGCCTAAGGCAAGGTACTTGTACAAAGGAGATTTGATGAGCATCGTCGAAACAGCTTCCGGTCCTGTTGTAGGCAAGGCCCACCCCAAGGATGAGAACTGCCTGCTGTACCTTGGCATCCCCTACGCGGCAGCGCCGGTGGGTGACCTCTACTTGGCCGCTCCCCAACCGCATCCCGGTTGGACCGAGCCGCGCGAATGCACGGAACTTCCACCGACCCCGCAGAAGCGCCCGTACTCCGATGATGCAATTTTGATCGACCCCTCTATCCCTGGCGATGAGATCCTCAACCTGAACATTTGGACCCCGCGCGACGCAGACAACCTGCCCGTCCTCGTTTGGATTCACGGTGGTGGATTCAAGTCAGGTGTGGCAGCGTCTCCGCTGTCTGATGGTCGCAAGTTCGCCGCGCAGGGCATCGTGTTCGTTTCGATCTCTTATCGTCTGGGCTTCGAGGGGTTCGGCTGGGTCAGCGACGCACCCGCAAACCGCGGATTCCTGGACCAGCAGGCCGGACTTCGATGGGTTCGCGAAAACATCGCTAACTTCGGCGGAGATCCCACCCGGGTCACGATCTCCGGACAAAGTGCCGGGGGCGGCTCCGTCCTCGCGCATCTAACGACGCCAAGTTCGCAAGACTTGTTTGACCGCGCGATTTCGGAATCCGGTGTGCTTCCGCCCATGTCGACTGAAGTCGCGAAGCAGCGCGCCGGCATGGTTTCCGACATCTTGGGAGTCGACCTCAAAGTCGCCGAACTGCGCAAAGTCGCAGATCGAATCGTGGATGCAGAAGCCCGCGTCGAGGAACAAATCTATGAAGAATGGCCCGGCGCCTCCGAGTTCATCGCGCAACGCATCGCCGGAATCCCCATGTCGGATCTACCGTTCACGCCGTGGCAGGACGGCGAAGTGATCGTCAATTCGATTAACGAGGGCGTTGCTCGCGGAACCGGCGCGGATAAGCCCCTGTTCCTAACTGCAACCTCGGAAGAGTTCACCGATATCCTCGCCCCAATGGCCGACGAACTGGATCAACTGGATCCGCGTGACGTTCTCGGTGAAGGTGGCGTGAAGAACCCCGGCAAGTACATTGCGCAGCATCCGCGCGCAAACACGACGAGTTTGCTGATGGGCCAGATCGTTACCGACGCGATTTTCGTGGAGCCGGCAAAGAAGATCATGGAGTACCGCCAGGAAACGGGTGCTGCACACACCGCGTTTTACCTGTTCAGCTGGTCGCCTGCCCTGGATGATCCAAACGTTGACCAGGTTAAGCAGTGGTCACGACACTGCATTGACATCCCGTTCGCTTTCGACCTGCTGGAAGAACCGATGGGCCAGCCCATGATTGGCGACAATCCGCCGCAGGCCCTAGCAGATGATCTCCACGGCCAGTGGGTAGCGTTCACGAAGGGCGAGGACGTCCCGGGAAACCACTGAGTCGGGCGCGCAGCATCGGCACGCAGAGGCGCCCACGTTCAGAGTATCTGCTACAGGTGCGCCACAAGTTGTTGTAGCGCCGCTTGAACGGCCTGTGCGCGCACCTGCGGGCGATCACCCTCAAAGTGGTACAGCTGCACGTCCACGACGTCGCCTGCACGCTCAAACACGCCCACATAAACCGTTCCGGCGGCGTGTCCATCCGATGGACCGGGCCCTGCAACACCGGTCGTGGAAACTCCGAAGTCGGCGTCGAATAGTTGCGCAACATTTCGAGCCATCTGTTCCGCCACCTTCGGGTCAACCGGCCCGAACTCCTCCAACCGGTTCGAATCCACGTGCAAAACATGGGCCTTCATGGGCGTTTGGTAGGTCGTCACGCCGCCACGCATGCAGTCAGACGCGCCTGGAATATCCACGAGGGCGGAGCTCAGCATACCGCCAGTCAAAGACTCTGCAGTTGCGACGCTGAACCCCCGAGATGTCAGTGTCTTAATGATCTGGCTTGCTACTTCGCTCGTAGCTGGGTTTGGTTCAGTCACATCGAATCCTCTGCTAGTACTGAGTTAACGACGCTGAAGCATAATCCGAGACTGTAGCCCTTGCGTGCCAACAATGACGTCAAGCGACGAAACTGCTTGTCACGATCCAGACCTGACATTGAGCGAAGTCTACGTTCAACCAGGTCTCTTGCGACCGCTTCAGTGTCCACTTCCTCGACCTCTTGCAAAGCCAGTTCAATGATGTGCGGTGGTATTCGCTTGCGACGCAACTGTTCAACCAGGGCACGTCCAACCAGGCCGCGCTCGTTGTGTCGCGTGCGCACGAGCATGCGAGCGTAGCGCTCATCGTTAACAAGGTCAGCTTCAACTAGGCGGTCCAGTGCCTCCTCGATCGCTTCGGGCTGGTATCCGCGCTCCTTGAGTTTAGCTTCAAGTTCGCCGCGGGAACGGTCCTGGCGGTCAAGTTGCTTCAAAGCTGTTTCTTTAGCCGCACTGACGGCTTCCTCCCCCTCAAGGGAGGAAGCCCACTCGCGTCTCTTCTCGCGGCGCTTTCGCTGAGCTTCCCGATCGACACGCTTCTTCTTAACGTGTTCGTCAGGGTCGTAGAAAGAGACCACTAGAATCCAGCGTCTTCCGCGGGATCAATCTTGCCCTTGTTACCGGACTTGGAAGTCGCGGCCTTGGTACCAGACTTTGCGGCCTTGTCGGTTGTCTTCCCTTCTGAGGCCTTGCCGTCCTTGGAATCTGCTGCGCCATCTGCGCCCTCGGAATCTTCCTTAGGACGAGTGCCAAGTTCAACGAGGATTCTGTGTTCGATCTCGTCGCAGAGTTCAGGGTTGTCCTTTAAGAAATTGCGGACGTTTTCCTTGCCCTGCCCCAACTGATCGGATCCGTAAGTAAACCAGGAGCCGGACTTGCGGATAATACCGGTCTCAACACCCATGTCGATGATCGATCCTTCGCGGGAGATTCCCTGACCGTAGAGGATGTCAAACTCGGCCTGCTTAAACGGCGGAGCCATCTTGTTCTTGACGATCTTTGCCCGCGTGCGGTTACCTACCGGGTTCCCCTTTTCCTTTAGGGTCTCAATTCGGCGAACATCGATGCGAACTGAAGAGTAGAACTTAAGTGCCTTACCGCCCGTGGTGGTCTCCGGTGATCCGAAGAAAACACCGATCTTTTCACGAAGCTGGTTAATAAAGATTGCAGTCGTGCCGGTTCCAGACAGCGCACCGGTAATCTTTCGCAGTGCTTGCGACATCAGACGAGCTTGCAAACCAACATGGGAGTCACCCATCTCGCCCTCAATTTCGGCCTTCGGAACGAGCGCGGCAACCGAGTCAATAACGATGATGTCAATACCGCCGGAGCGGATAAGCATGTCCGCGATCTCGAGGGCCTGTTCACCAGTATCTGGCTGCGAAACCAACAGCGAATCAGTGTCAACGCCTAGATTCTTTGCATACTCAGGATCAAGTGCGTGCTCCGCGTCAATGAACGCAGCGTTTCCACCTGCCTTTTGGGCGGATGCAACAGCGTGCAGGGCGACGGTGGTCTTACCGGATGATTCCGGACCGTAAATCTCAATAACACGACCGCGCGGAAGGCCACCCACACCGAGTGCAACGTCAAGCGCTAGCGACCCCGTAGGAATCACCTTGACAGCGGGACGATTATCGTCACCGAGTCGCATCACGGAACCTTTACCGAACTGCTTGTCAATCTGACTCAAAGCAAGTTCTAGTGCCTTATTGCGGTCTGTAGCAACAGCCATGTGTTCTCCTCACAGGATCGAGCGCGCTCTCCGCACGCGTTTCTGGGCTGGTCGGAATAGACGTATTAGCCCCTCTCCGGGTACGTCAATCATGCTATGCCCGACCACGGACACTCATTTCTGATCCCCAGTCGCTGTGTGCACGACCAGTGAAGCATGATCTGTGGATAAGCATACGACGAACACATGTTCGAAACCAAAGACACGCCAGTGTGTCAGAGTTTGAAATATATGACACTACATCGGCTATTAAAACTCCCCTAACCGTGTCGCCCGAATCGGGACCAGTTAGGGGAATGTCGTAGCTATTTTAGGGCTTTAGCCTGTCGGTGAACCCAACGGGCTTCATCACCCATATCAGTTTCACGAATCAGTTCGTCCCAGATTACTTCGGGGTCAACGCCGTTCTTAAGCGCCTGCTCGGCGGTTCCGCCCAGCTTGGGCAGGAACAGGTCCCCTACCAGGGACCTTCCGTAGCAGGATCCGAAGATAGCTTCGATGCTTTTCCAGAACTCTGAAATCGTCACGTTATCAACTCAACAGGGTTATGCGGTCTTCTAAAGTTCCATCCATCATCAGGGCGGGAACAGTGTCGGGAATGTCGACGCCTTCGATTACTGCGATGCGGTCTGCGACCTCTCGAAGCACGAATGACAGGGGCACTCCCAGTGCCTGGCTGATTGCTGCGAGCAGTTCAGAAGACGCTTCCTTTTGCCCTCGCTCCACCTCGGATAGGTATCCGAGTGAAACTTGTGCCTCCGAGGACACCTCACGAAGAGTGCGCCCTTGGGTGCGGCGAATTTGGCGCAGAACGTCCCCAATGTGCTCTCTCAGCGTTGGTGGCGCAATTGGTGGTGTCTGCATATTTGTACCGTACCTTGTCGTTTGTCGTTCTCGCATTCGTAAAGACTTGTTTTTGGGTGCGGTTCTCGCCACACCCCTTCTGGGTGCGCGATCCTGAATGTAAGTATTTCGCGTCATGTCAACTTAAACAGCTAATGCCGCGAAAATATTCCAAACCTAATAGTGGCGTATACCTCTATTGAAATTCCGGGAAAATCTCAGTATTTACAGGTGTCACTTCTTCATCTTCACCGCTGCGATCACATACTGCAGGCCAGACCACACAGTTAGTACGAACGCGACGACGATCAGAATCCAGCGAATAACGACCAGCGGGATGGAATTAAAGAGCGCAATCTCCATGCCCAGCACAGCATCCCACGGGAAAACTAGGAACAGGATGAGAGTCATCTGCGAAACGGTCTTCAGTTTCCCGCCCGAGTTCGCGGCTACCACAATGCCCTTCTTCAGCAGGCGCGAACGCATCCACGTGATGCCAAGTTCGCGGAAGGCAACAATCACGGTGAACCACCACGGAAGCACACCCGTAACCGACAGCGTGACGAATGCGCCAAGGGTGAGGGCCTTATCAGCGATCGGATCCCAGATCTTCCCCCAGTCGGTGATTAGGTTACGAGAGCGCGCAATCTTTCCATCAAACAGGTCCGTCAGGGACGCGACGATGAATACGATGAATGCGGCCCATTGAGCTCCGATTGATCCGTTCAGCAACAGCAGGATGAATACGGGTACGAGGACCAGGCGAATCATGGTGAGCACATTCGGCAGGTTCCAAATGTTTTCACCGGTGTGGGCTTGAGAGACGTTGTCGTCCATTTCAGCCTTGTTCATTTCTTTCTCCTAATACCTGCCCGTTAATTCCCAAGCGTCTTCGGACTCGGATTCTTCGGGTTCTGGTTCCGCACCTTCTGAAAGTGTATCCTCTGGCGGCTCATCGCCACGCAGCATTGCTAGTACGCGCGGTAGTTCCTCTGGTGGTACCAGGACCTCGCGGGCCTTTGAGCCTTCCGATGGTCCCACAATTTCGCGTGACTCCAGCAGGTCCATTAGTCGACCCGCGCGCGCGAATCCAATGCGGAGCTTGCGCTGCAACATCGAGGTCGATCCAAGCTGGGTGGAAATAACCAGTTCAGCGGCCTGCAACAGGTCTTCCAGATCATCACCGATGTCTTCCGCAATCTGCCGTTTCTTCGCCGGCTGGATAACGTCCTTGCGATAAACGGGCTTCATCTGCTCCTTGACGTGTTCAACGATGTCCCGAATCTCAGATTCAGTGACCCAGGCTCCCTGAACGCGCATAGGCTTACCGGACCCCTGCGGCAGGTAGAGCGCGTCGCCCTTGCCAATCAGCTTCTCCGCACCGCCCTGGTCCAGGATTACGCGCGAATCTTGCATTGACGAGGTCGCAAAGGCTAAACGTGACGGAATGTTCGACTTGATCAAGCCGGTAACAACGTCAACTGATGGGCGCTGGGTTGCCAGAACCAGGTGAATTCCGGCTGCACGCGCCAGCTGAGTGATTCGCTGGATGGATGCCTCCACGTCGCGGGGCGCAACCATCATCAGGTCGGCGAGCTCATCAACCACTACCAGCAAATACGGGTACGGCGCGATCTTGCGTTCCGACCCTGGCGGTGGTGTCACCTGCCCTGCAATAACCGCCTTGTTGAAGTCATCAATGTGTTTGAAACCAAATGTCGCGAGGTCGTCGTAGCGCTGATCCATCTCTTTAACGACCCACTCAAGGGCTTCAGCAGCCTTCTTCGGGCTAGTAATAATCGGGGTGATCAGGTGAGGAATGCCCTCATAAATGGTGAGTTCCACGCGCTTTGGATCAACCAGAATCATCCTGACTTGAGCCGGCGTCGCCCTCATCATTATTGAAGTAATCATCGAGTTAATAAACGACGACTTACCAGACCCGGTCGCACCTGCAACCAAAAGGTGCGGGGTCTTCGCGATGTTGGTGACAACGTAGCCGCCCTCAACGTCTTTACCGACGCCAACTACCAGCGGATGTTCGTTTCGACGCGCGGCACCAGACCTCAGTACGTCGCCAAGGGCAACCGTTTCTCGGTCAGAATTCGGAATCTCCACGCCAATCGCGGACTTACCCGGAATCGGCGAGAGAATGCGGACCTCCGATGAAGCAACCGCGTACGCAATGTTCTTGGAAAGCTGCGTAATGCGCTCAACCTTCACGCCCGCGCCGAGCGTGACCTCGTAGCGCGTCACCGTCGGTCCACGCGAAAATCCCGTTACCTTCGCGTCAACACCAAACTCATCCAGCGTGCCCTGCAGCGCTTCGACTACCCAATCGTTTGCGGCTGAACGGGTCTTATGCGGAGCGCCCTTGACCAGTAGCGACTCATCCGGAAGCTCATAAACCATGCCGTCTTCGAGCTCCGGCTGAACCGCATTCAGCGGCAGTGAAGTCGTCTCCGCAGGCAGCAACTGGGTTCCTTCAGAATCCTTCGCGGGAACATGGGAATCCGGCTCCACCATCTCCGTCTCGAAGGATTCCGGTTCTTCCTCGTACTCCGCGCCCTCATCATCAATCGGAGGCGGAAGCATCGTGCGCGTCGCATCGTCGTTTTCAACCTCGTGCGCGGACGCAAACGCTTCGTCACCGTCGTAAGAATCGATGCGCCCAGCACCGTCCTCGGACGCGTCATTCTTTCGATACCCGCGGAAACGATCCGCAATTGCGCGAAGTTTGTCGGGTACTTCCTTTACGGACGTTTGTGTACCGACGAGGACGGAGTAGGCAAGCAGTAAAACTAGAAGGATCGCGGCTCCCCAGACGGAAAGTAGGGTGGCCAGGGGGTAGCCGAAGAACCAGCCGAGGATGCCGCCGGCGCGCTCGATGCGGTCGAACTCGCTGATGGGCGGATTTCCTTGGCTGACGTGCACGAGCCCGGTGAGGGCGGTCGCGATTCCCAGGGTGCCGGCGAAGCGGTGTGGGACGCGGTAGTGTTTGCGGGCGGAAATTAGGCCCACTCCCCACGCGACCAGCGCGATGGGGACGATTACGGAGAACAGTCCGACGGCGCCGGCTGCGATGTGGTGGATGACGTCTCCCGCGGTTCCGGAAATTTGGAACCATTCGCGGAGCGCAAAAACAGCCGCAAGCGCGAACAGGATGAAGGCAAAGCCATCGCGGCGGAGTTGCGCATCCATCTGTGCAAACGAGCGGCCCACATTAGCAATTCCGCGGCCAATCGACTGGAACATCGTCATAAGTGGCGACGGGCCGGACGGTTGCCTACTCTGCGTTGCGGGCTTTTGTTTACGCCCACGTTTAGCGGGAGATTTTTGTGCCATAGTATTTCTAAGCTACCGCGCAGGGATTCTATGTCTAGGATGGCGCGCCGCTGTTACTGCCTCCGAAAG
>DUQT01000144.1 GCA_012837655.1 Actinomyces sp.
GATAGCGTTCACAAGAATGCGAAAGTATGAAGAACTCAGCTAGACTTTCATATCCGAGCGACGCTTAATCCACGACGCAAGAACCAATAGCGCGATAAGAACCGGACAAGCGATTGCTACCAGCATCGAACCAAACCCAATTCCTACCAGAAGGTCAGATCCCGCGAACCCGCCGCCATCGGTGGAAAAGGTAATTAGTGCAATTCCGATGATTGCCAATATACTGAGCGAGAACAGCGCTATAAGAACAATAAGAGCCGGTTTGAATAGTTTCATTTTAACAGAATCCTTTACCTATTACTTCCGGTTGCAACGATCGAAAGGGTTCGCGATCTGCTGCCATTTCTTAGTGGGCCGCCAAGACTCCATATTATACACTCCCGTCGGGAACCATGCCCCTACAACGTGACAGAGAAACTGCTGTTCGATATTGTAGTTCCAGTATTTCTTAGTGTTCGCAGATCCAAGCACCTTCTTCGCATGCTTGACATGTGTTTTATGCGTGTTCAAGGCATTTTGCTTCCTTCCAAGCCTCGTAGGATCTAGATTCACGACATATTTTTTGCCAGATTTTTTAGTTACCCAGCCCTTGTTGTACCAAACAGTTGAAGCGTATACATCGACGGACACAGGCTCCTTGACCTCATCATTTCCTGCCACGAACTTCGGCGTAATCGTTTCACCTTCTAACGCCAGTTCGGAATGAACAGGTTCGCCATTGCTCGAGCGAGTAGCTTCAATTACTATGCCGCCGACGATTTCTCCATTTGCGTCAGTCAGCTGAATCGACTGATCACCCTGGTCGTCTTCTACGACCTCGACATCAGTACCATCCTCAACTTCGGTACGCAGAGTGGCATCGCCCGGATCCACGCGGTTCAATGAAAATTCGGCCCCTGTTCCGTTCTCAACGACCGCAGGGCGATGATTGTGGCTGCCGACCGTCGGAAGTAAAACGTTGAATCGCGAAACCGGGCCCTGAAGATCAAGTGAACTCTTGTTGATCTAAGCACTTGCTTCCACGTTGATGGCAGTTGGTTCCGGGACTTCCTGGGCCACTGCCCCAGAGCCAACCTGGACTGTTGAAACGCTTGCCAGTAGTAGGGCTAGCGAAACCATCGCGATCGGTCTCGACATTGTCCGACTCATCGTTGCTCTCCTGTGAATGTTTCGTTCTGCTGGTTGGACATTACTTGAGCGGTCGAACGTCTGAAGCACGACCGGCAGGTACAAACTATCAAGCGATGTTGCGTTCCCGCTTCCCTCAAAAGTATGAAATTTGATGCTTAGTCCTCAGGTGAGTTGTGGCAAGATTCCCTTACTCGTTGCTTCCGATCACGTTTACCGCCTTGGCGACATCCTGTCCTGCACGGCCAGGCAAGCAGTTTGTATTTCAACGCAATCGAATGTTCAACGACTTGACAAACCTTATACTCACCATCATCGGCGGTCGGCATACTCCAAGGGTTACCGCAGCATCCAATTCAATGGGCAAAACATTCCTCGAGCCTGGAGATAAAAAGATGAATATCACAAAGGTGCAACTGTTCTCCGATCGCTTTGCGACTCTAACCTCGATCAGTTACGACAACGTTTGGAGATGAACCACCAAGCCTAGCTCTAGCTAAAAAGGCGACCGCCGGACGACGCTTGCTAAAGCAACAATAGATTTTGTAAGTTTCTCCAGTCACCACTAGCATTTGATAGCGGAGTGGGTATGTTCATAGTCAGTCCTCGATCAGACCCATTAGCCCCGTATCCGACCGGTCCAGGTAACTGAATCGCGCAGGGTTTGGTCGGTAGACGATAGTGTAGGCAGATCCCCACTCGAATGCAGGGATGAAGCCGCTAACAACGATCCTATCCTTGCCCGTTGTCGACCCGCCGACCAAAGCGAACTTCTACGCCAATGACCTTGGACTCGAAACTGACGGTGTAAAGAACGGCATCGTCGCTTTCGAGTTGCCCCATCTATCTATCTTCTTCATCGCCGCAGACGAGTATGGACAATATCTCGAGCTCCCGGGCCAGCCGGGTTCGAAGTATCCGGTTCCGGGTGCCAGCATCGTCTAGTGTGCATTCGCCACGCGAGCCGAGATCGACGAAGTACTCGACCGTGCGGTTGCCGCTGGTGAATCAGCCGATCCGGGTCCAGACGTCGATGGTTCGTGCATGGGCTACTTCACTGACCTCGACGGCTACGTCTGGGAACTAGTCGCAAACAAGCAGACCGCGAAGGCCGCTGCCGCGGCCGAACAGTTCCGCACTCGGCGGTTGCGCCAGTCACACCGATTGGCTGAAACGACTACGTCAATGCGACGCCGGTGATCGCATCCGAGACCGGCAAATCCCGATCAATAAAGCGGCGGGGTCCCGATCTCCAGTTGCTGCCTTTCGACTTGGTATTTGACGAGAAGAAGGATCACGAACGCGGGAATCATGATCGTGAAGACGCTCCACTGCTGCGTGGCATCATTTGAATTGAAGCCGATGCCCATGAAGAACAGCCCGACGATGGCGCATTGCGCCACGATCGTCAGCCCTTCTCGGAGGGCTTTCGCGCGCAATGAACGTATGGTCAGCGGTTCAGTGGCCGTGGTGTCCATTCCTCTGTTCCTCACTGTCGCTCATCTTTGAGTTGGCTCGTGTGCGGCTATCAGTTGAACTGTCTCTGGGAAGTCAGTCCGCCTCTCATCCCCATGCTCGGGACTTCAACGAATCCTCGACGCTTCACTTCCGAGACATAGATGACGTACTCCTTGAGAAGTATCACAGGCAACGCGATCGTCACCAGCATTTGAGGCACCGATGGTGAGGCATCGGTGCCGAAACCAATAGCCCAGAAGATCAGCGCGCCCGCCCCAAAAGCCACCACCGAGCTTCCGGCCTCTTTGAGGTGATGGTGTCTCAGCATCGATAGCGACATCGGCCTTTCGACTGTTTCAACCATTCTCGACTCACCACCCTCGCTGATCCGACTGTTCGGCTAGGTTCCTTGTCGCCAAGGATAGCTCAGACCACGGAAAAAGTGAACCGTTCTGGAGGTCCAGCGAATGCCGTAAAGGCATCCGAATGGAGTCACCGAAGCCTCCCGCAGCATCACATCCGCTGGTTGCGGGCACTCTCGTAGATGCAGACTCCGGCGGCAGTGCCGAGGTTGAGGCTTTCA
>DUQT01000145.1 GCA_012837655.1 Actinomyces sp.
CGGACCAACCGCGAAACGGGCCGCAGGCCCGCCCGGCCGAACGTGACCGATACCGACCGAATAACCAATAGGTGGCACAGCACCGCCCTCGGAAATAAAACGTGTCACAATGGCCACGCTGGAACTTGAAAACCAGTGAGATTTATTGGATAGGACGTAGCTATGACGATCAATACGCAGTATGAGGATCTGCTTCGTGATGTACTCGAAAATGGGGCACAGAAGGGCGACCGTACGGGCACCGGAACGCTTTCGGTGTTTGGTCGTCAGTTGCGATTCGACCTGTCTGAGGGTTTTCCGCTGATTACGACCAAGCGGGTGCATTTGAAGTCGGTTGTGGGTGAGTTGCTGTGGTTCCTCCGCGGTGATTCGAACGTGCGCTGGTTGCAGGAAAATGGCATCCGTATTTGGAATGAGTGGGCTGATGAGGACGGCGAGCTGGGCCCGGTTTACGGCGTTCAGTGGCGTTCCTGGCCGACGCCTGACGAGGAGCATATTGATCAGCTCAGCGACGTCCTCGAGACCGTGAAAAATAATCCGAACTCTAGGCGCATGATGGTTTCGGCGTGGAACGTGTCGGAACTGGACAAGATGGCGTTGGCTCCATGCCATGCTTTCTTCCAGCTTTACGTCGTGGACGGGAAGCTGTCGTTGCAGATTTATCAGCGCTCCGCGGATTTGTTCCTGGGCGTCCCCTTCAATATCGCGTCCTACGCGTTGCTCACTCACATGATTGCGCAGCAGGCTGGGCTTGACGTGGGCGACCTGGTTTGGACCGCTGGAGACTGCCACATTTATTCAAACCACATGGAACAGGTAAACACGCAGCTCTCGCGTGAACCGTACCCGTTCCCCACACTGCGTCTAAATAAGGCGCCATCACTGTTCGAATACTCCTTCGACGATATTGTCGTTGAGGATTACAAGCACCATCCGACCATCAAGGCCAAGGTCGCTGTGTAAGTCCCCCGATGGGAGCACGCCGGCGACGGGCCAGAAATCAACTAACTCACAGGAGTTTCCTTGACCATTGCGATGATCTGGGCGCAAGACGCCAACGGGCTTTTAGGAACTGGCACCGACATGGTGTGGAACGTTCCCGATGATTTTCAGCACTTCAAGAACGAAACGATGGGTAACCCCGTCATCATGGGCCGCGGATCGTGGGAAGCGCTTGGTTGT
Source organism: Actinomyces sp. (assembly GCA_012837655.1). GTDB lineage: Bacteria > Actinomycetota > Actinomycetes > Actinomycetales > Actinomycetaceae > Gleimia. Next base: position 1,183 of record DUQT01000145.1, read on the forward strand.
AAACCACTTCCGGGCCGAAAAAATATCGTCATGACCGAGCAGCTTGATTACGTGGCTCCAGGGGCCGAGGTCGGTCACTCGCTTGAGGAGGCACTCGCTATTGCTAGATGGAGCTCCGGCAAGACCTGGATTGCCGGCGGAGCCAACGTCTACGAGCAGGCGATGCTGATTGCTGATGAGCTCGTCGTAACGGACCTTGAGCTGGAAGCTGACACGCAGGGAGGTCCGGCCGTGTACGCGCCGAAGATCTTGGACAAGTATTGGCGCGTCGACGAATCCCGATCCGACACTGACTGGCGACCGAAATCAGGTGACGCTCGCTGGCGCGTTACGACCTACGTGAGGAAGAAGTAGCGAGCACGCACCTAACGAGCCTGTAAGTTGCTAGCCTGCAAGTAACGAGCAGTTCGTAATGCCGCCACGATTGTCGTGGCGGCATTTGTTTTCACCAGGTCGTTGCAATCCAGTCTTCGGCGATCCGCTTGGCGGAAAGTTGCTCGTCGATAGAGCGAGCATTCAGTGCGATCAGGTCTTCCTGAGTGAGTTTGCGATTCACGTCCTCGACAATCGAAACTGCCTTGAGTGTGATTCGGCCGTTGCCAACGGCAAGAATGTTTTGCGGCAAGATTAATGACTCGGGGTCTTCGAGCGTGACCAGGTTGTTCTTCTTGATTGCCGGGTCGGCGGTGTAGATGTTCGCGATGTCGACGTCGCCCTCGAGTAGAGCCTTGACGGTAAGTGGCCCGCCGGAGTCTTCGATCGGAACGAACTGTGTGTCAATTCCGTAAACCTGCTTTAGGCCTTCGGCGCCGTATGGGCGGTCTTTCGCTTCAGAGCTTGCACCAACTTTGATGGTGCGCCCCAGTTTTTGAAGGTCGCCAATGGACTCGAGGTCGTGTTCCTTGGCGAACTCTGCGGTCACGTTGTAGGCGTCCTGGTCGGATGCCGGGGCCATGGCAAGTGGGTGAACCTGCTCGGGGAGAACATCGGGTAGCGCTGCAAAGATTTCTTCCTTGGTGCGCGCGGGGTTCTCCGCGTCGAAGTACTGCAGGAGGTTGCCCAGGTATTCCGGGAAGAGCTCGATGTTGCCCGACTCGATCTCAGGCATATAAATTTCACGCTGGCCGATGCGGAACTCACGGGTCACTATGAAGTCGGCAGCTTCTAGGCGCTGGGCGTAGATTTCAGCAATAATTTCAGACGAGTAATAAACCGACGACCCAATGACGATTGAGGACGGATCACCCGCGCCGCCGTCAGGGTTTCGGAACGGGTCTGCGTTCGAGCACGCCGCCAAAGTCGTGGTTAGAGCGCCGAGTCCCAGGAGTCCCCCGGCCTTCAAAAAGCCGCGGCGAGATTGAACTTTTTCTTCAGACATTTACAGGTTCCTTCGGTTTCAAACCGGTCGCTTTAGCAGCCAAGCGAGACATCAGTACAAAAACGATTTCAAAGATTATTGCCAGGACGATCACCAGCAGTGCCGACGCCACCATCAGCGGATAGTTCTGCGTGCGCAGGCCGCGGAACAGATAGCGTCCAAAACCGCCGGCGCCCACGTAGGCGGCGAGCGTAGCGGTTGCGACGACTTGAAGCATCGCTGACCGCAGTCCACCAATCATCAGCGGGAACGCAAGCGGGATTTCCACCTTCGTGAGCACCTGACCTGACGTCATCCCCTGCGCGTACGCCGCATCGACAATGTCGCGGTTTACCGATTCCACACCCGAATAGGTTCCCGCGAGGATCGACGGCACTGCCAGCACCACGAAC
>DUQT01000146.1 GCA_012837655.1 Actinomyces sp.
GGGTGATGGCTCTTCGCCATCACCCGCACCTGCTCGATCAACTAGTGATATCGCTAGTTTGTTGAGATTGGAATGCTATGCGCTTCACTTACTCATAGGCTCGGCAGCCTTGACCAGTTCTGCTTGGAATCCAGCAACATCAGAGCCGCCCTGCGCGAACTTGGCACACGCATCATTCATCGCGTTGGAAACTGCAACCGGAGCTGCAGCGCCGTGTGCGATAGAGGAAACGATGGTGTCCTTAGCGAAGGAATCCATTGCGTCACGCTGGTATTCGCCGAACTCTGCTAGCTCATCTTCGTTAAGGTCCGAGCGAGCCGGGATAGAGCCCTTAATGGAGTTGAACGTGATCTGACCAGGCTTACCCGAAATGGTCTGCAACCATGCCTTTGCGCCCTCGACGTTCTTTGCGCCGACAGGCAGGGTGAACGAGTCAGCTAGGAAGTCGAACATGCCTTCGGTTCCCGGTACGGGGAATGCGACGTAGTCTTCCTTGTAAACCTTGTCGGCTGCGTCGAATGAGGCGATTGCCCAGTCACCCATGACGTTGTAAGCCGCTTCGCCCGTGATTACGGGGTTCATGGCGGGCTCCCAGTCCTCGTTCAAGTAGGACTTGTCAGCGAGGTCCATGATTTCGCTGTAGTGCTCAAGTGCGGTGGTTACTTCAGCGCTGTCCCATCCGGTCGATCCGTCGAACAGGCCGTTGTATGCGTCAGCGCCAAGGTCAGCCATCAGCACGCTTTCCAGCAGTTCAAGCTGCGTCCAAGCCATGCCTACCGTGATCGGAATCTTGCCAGCTTCCTTAACCTTCTTCATGTCTGCAATCCAGCCATCAATGTCAGTTGCTGGCGAGTTCGGGTCGAGTCCGGCCTCTTCAAGTACAGCGTTGTTAGCCCAAACCACGTTTGCGCGGTGAATGTTTGACGGCACCGAGTAAATCTTGCCATCAACCGTCAGACGATCGATCAGGGTGTCAGGGAATGCGTCCCTTAGGTTGAACTCGTCGTAGAGGTCAGAAACGTCCTCAATCTGTCCGGCGTCGATGTAGTCGGTGAGTTCCGCGCCAGCGTGTGCCTGGAACGTGTCCGGCGGGTTCTTTGCAGCGAGATCAGCGGCGAGCTTCTGCTTTGCCTGCGATCCGCCACCTCCAGCTACTGCAGCGTTGTTGAACGTGAAGTCAGGGTGTTCTTCTTCGAATACCTTGACGAGTGCGTCGCGCCCATTCTTTTCCGTGCCAGCTTCCCACCAAGTGACGACTGATACTTCGCCACCGGCTGCTGCGCCTTCGGAACCATTGTCACCTGTAGATGAATCATCTGAGCCGCCGCCCCCACCACATGCGGTGAGAACAAGGCTTAAAGCAGCTACTCCTGCGAGCGCCGAGATCCGCTTCATTGCTTCTCCTTTGAAATCTCGATATGTACCCATACCAAGGGGCCCCTCTGTTCAGGGATCCTAAAGCGTGGGACTGCCATCCAGAATATCGAGACCTACGTTACACGCAGGTCCAGCTCACCAATCGTTACACAGGTGTAACAAAATTTCTCCACCGCGCCCGGGCTTTTGGTCCTATAGTTTTTTGGTCGTTTTTCGATTTCCGAGGGCGCAGCTGGCTTGCCCAATTTTCGATTCAGACCCAAAGCACCGGGTTGGCTCTCTCTAATTTCGGTTCAGACCCAAAGCACCGGGTTGGCTTTCTCTAATTTTGATTCAGACCCAAAGTGGCGAAAACGGTGCCGGTTTCGCCACTTTGGGTCGGACCCATTTTCCAGACGGCTCCCTCTGAAACCATTCCGACCCTAAGTTCCCAAAACAGGGGCGCAATCGGACACTTGGGGTCTGAATGGGTTCTCAGTGGGCTGCTCTAGGAACCATTCAGAGGGTAACTGTCCATTTGGGACCCAATTTTGGGCACTTTGGGTCTGAATGGGGTCTTGGTGGCCGGCGCAGAAAACCATTCAGAGGGGAAGCGGCAGTTTGGACCCCCTTTTCTGCCACTTTGGGTCTGAATGGCGTTGCGGGCGGCGTCCTCGGATAATGAATCCCTGATTTTCCGCAGCAGGATCATGCGCGCAAGGGGAGGCACGCGACACTGTTCGCGGAACGGGCGGTAAAGCAGGCAAAACGGGCCAGTAGACCATACCAGCACATCTGGGCCGGGACAGCGCGCACGGCCGGCGGCTCAATTCCGCCCGCGCGTTTAGGCGAGGTCGAGGCCCTCCGCTCCCTCGGCGAGGAGTTTCTCGAAGTCGTCGGCAGCAACGATCGGGATGCCCAATTCCTCCGCCTTCGCTTCCTTCGACCCCGCTCCGGGACCAGCAACCACCAGTGAGATTTTCTTCGAAACCGACGAGGTTGCCTTCGCCCCGCGGGCAACGATGGCCGCTTTCGCGGACTCGCGGTCGTGGTTAGGAATCGAGCCGGTCACAACGATGGTGAGCCCCGCAAGGGTTTGCGCGACCTCCTCGGTCGCTTCAGCTTCCATGCGAACGCCGGCAGCCGACCATTTGCGCAGGATCTCCTGATGCCAGTCTTCCTTGAACCATTCGACGATGGCCTCGCCTATTACAGCGCCGACCCCGTCAATCTGGGAGAGTTCCTCCAGCGGAGCGTTAGCAATCTGCTCAACCGAGTCATACGCCCCCGCCAGTGCCTGCGCCGCCTGCGGCCCGACGTGCCGAATCGAAAGCGCAACCAGGACGCGCCACAGAGGCTCTTCCTTCGCGCGCTCCAGTTCAGCCGACATCACGTCAAAAGTCTTGGAAGTCCGAGGCTGGCGCCCCTTCTGCCAGCCCGAATCATCCGCCAAGCGCTTACCAGTGATGTAGAAGTAGCGCACCTGACGCCAACCCATCTCATGGCCGTAGCGCTCCTGGACAGTCTTCGGCAGGCGCCTGCGCTTCCACACGTAGATGTCCTTAACTGCGTCCTCGTCCAAATCGAAAAGGTCCGCCGCGGATTCCAACGTCGGCTTTTGCGCGGGCGGCAACAGGGCTTCGGCGGCTTTAATTTCATCCGCGTGCCCCATTTTTTCCACGTCGGAAGAATCAAGGACGAGGACGGTGCCGTCATCCAGTATGACTGGTTCTCCGGCTACCAGTGCGGACGCAACCTCGTCACGGTCGGCTTCCGGCTGCGTTAAAGCAAGCGCGGCTTCTTCCCCGAGACCCTCGATATCTAGGGCTTTCCGCGACCCGATGTAGATGATCCGTTCGGTGAGCTGTGCAGGGCATTTCTCCGTGTTTGAGCAACGAAGATCGACATCACCTTCCTTGGCGGGCGCCAGCGGAGTCCCACACGACGGGCAGTTTTTGGGCATGACGAACTCGCGTTCGGTGCCGTCGCGAGCATCCTCAACCGGGGCGACGATTTCAGGAATGATGTCGCCGGCTTTGCGTAGAACTACGAGGTCACCAATCAGGACACCCTTGCGTTTAACCTCGGACGCGTTATGCAGCGTTGCGCGCGAAACATGCGAGCCGTCAACCAGCACCTTCTCCATGACTCCATACGGCGTGACTCGCCCGGTTCGGCCAACCTGGGTGCGGATGTCGAGCAGGCGGGTGTGGACCTCTTGCGGTGGATACTTATAGGCCGCAGCCCAGCGAGGCGCACGCGAAGTTGAGCCCAGGCGTGCCTGAGCTTCCCGTGAATCCACCTTCAAAACCACACCGTCGATGCCGTAGGCCAAGGTGTTGCGTTTTTCGCCGTACTCATTGATGAAGTCATCAACGTCCTCGTGCGTTTTCACAAGGCGCGTGTAAGACGAAACTGGCAATCCCCAGCGTTCTAGCAGTTCGTACCATTCGTGTTGGGAATCGGGAATGACAGCCGCGTCCTCGTACGTGCCGATTCCGTGGCACACCATTGCAAGCGGTCGTTTCGCGGTTTCTTGCGGGTCTTTTTGTCTTAGGGAACCTGCGGCCGCGTTGCGTGCGTTGACGAACTGTTTTTCGCCAGCTTTTGCGCGTGCTGCGTTGAATTCTTCGAAGTTAGCGGTGGGGAAGAAGACTTCCCCGCGAACCTCCATGCGGGCGGGGATGTCGTCGCCCGTGAGGCGGTGCGGAACGTTCGCGATGGTCGCAACATTCGCTGAAACATCCTCGCCAACGCGCCCATCCCCGCGCGTGGCGGCCCGCGTCAACCGTCCATCCACGTACAGGATCGAAACCGCGAGGCCATCCACCTTAACCTCCGCGGTCATCGTCACCTCATCCTGACCCAAAGATTCGCGGCAACGGTCAATCCACGCGTGCGTTTCCTCCGTTGAAAATAAGTCGTCGAGCGACAGCATCGGTATCTCATGCTCGACCTCGCTGAATGCTTCGGACGCAAATCCGCCGACCGTCTGTGTAGGGGAGTCCTGCGAAGCAAGCTGTGGATACTCGCGCTCCAAATCCTCGAGTTCGCGGTAAAGCTTGTCGTATTCAGCGTCGGACAGCGTCGGAGAGTCCTCCTGATAGTACGCCTGCCGCGCGTCCTCGATTATTTCAACGAGCTCCGTCCACCTGGCGCGAGCATCCTCCGCCGGAACGGTTTCACTCGCCGAAGTGGTTTTCTTCGGCGTTCCTTCCGTCGAGGCCTGCTCGCGGCCCAATTCGTCAGCTACTTCAGTCATGCTCCTATTCTTACCCATACCGGGGACAATATTTCGCCCCAAGCTTCGAACGTGGTCCTGCGGCGCGGATTTTGCCTGTCGTGGGCGATCCTTCCACAAGCCTGTCGACCGCCACCTATCCCCATCCTCGTCATAAAGATTGTCGAGGGCGGAGCTGCGTCCTCTATCTATAAATGCGTGAACGATTTATTGGTTGCCCCGATTCATGTCCTTTGTGTTGCTGGTCCGGATGCGGGAAAGGCGTTTGTGCCTACTCCGGCGGGAGTCACGCTTGGGCGCGAGGCTGACGTTAACGTGCGCGATCGCGAGACCTCGCGCGGGCACCTGTTTATTCGTTTGGTTTCGACGCGGCGTGGAGAGTTGGTCGAGGTTCAAGATAGGGATTCATCCAACGGATTTGCAACGGGCAGGTGGGTGGCGCCCGCGCCGGGTTTCGGCCGCAACTGGGCCCGGGTGAAGAAGGTGAAGAGCGGGGGCGGTTCGGCACTTTTGGGTCCGGGGTCGGTGTTCTTGGTTGGCTCAAACCTGTGGGAAGTTAAGGCGCGACCAGTTTCTTTCGACCTGAAAACAGCGGTTCAGTACGACGGATCAAAGCGGTCGGTGGGACGCCGGTCGTGGATGTATCTGTTGCCATTAATTTCAATAGTTTGGCTACTTGCCAGGTTCCTCGGCGGGGCCCTGGCCCTGGCGCTTGCGGGCCTGCTCCTTGCGGTCGCCGTTTATACCTGGTTCGCGATCCGTAGCCGGCGGCGTCCGCAACCTTGGTGGGGAATCATCTACGGTCTGGATTTGCCGCCGAAAGGGGCGTCATTCCAAGCCGAAGGGGCGCCTTCAGGCGGGTTTGAATCTGGGGCGGATGGGCACAGCGGTCCGTCAACAGACAGTTTTGGGCCTCATGGTCCGGCGCTAGTTGGCGCGGCGCCTGTCGTTGCAGGACGACCAACCGTCACGGGACATTCCCTCAGTACACGCGGCGAGGACTGGATAATCGATTTTTCGGAGGCCCCCACTTTGAAACGGATCCGGGTCCCCACGCCGATGGGCACATTCCTGCTAGTTATCCCCAAGTTCCGCCGAGGCCACTCCATACACACCCAACCTCCGGTCGACATTGCGCTACATGACGGAACCGGCTGGACTGAGTGGGTACTCGCCCAAGCACTCGTCCACGCTCGACTCGCCGGCATTGCCGCACACATCCAACCCGAGACACCATCAATCCTGCGCGACGCCAGCGAGAACCCGCTACTAACCGTTCAACCCACCCCAGGAGCCGCCGACCACATCATCCAATGCCCACCCTCCGCGCCCCTTCAAGTGCAAACACCAAAAGTTTCACGCCGAAAAGAAAGAGGTCTGCCCAGCCACGTCCTCGTGAATGAACTACCAAACCCCGCAAAAGCGCCGAATTCTGGCGCAAAAACCGGTCTTCGTGTCCCCATTGGAATGTCGGAGGGCGGAGTTGCGTTACTCGATCTCGTTGCGGATGGCCCGCATGCCCTGGTTGCTGGCACGACGGGATCTGGGAAGTCGGAGGCACTTCGAACCTGGATCGCTCAAATGTGTAGGGCGCGCGGTCCGGGGGCGTTGCGCCTCGTCTTGATTGACTACAAGGGCGGGGCTGCGTTCCGTGATTTGACGGGCTTGCCGCATGTGGAGGGGTTGCTCACCGACCTTGATTCGGGGAGCACCGCGCGTGCGATTGCGGGACTTAGTTGCGAGCTGACAAAAAGGGAGGAGGCGCTCGCGGCCAAAGGTTGGGCGAGCCTCGATGACTGGGAAAAGCGCGATCCAACTACCGCGCCAGCACGGATCGTTTGTGTGATTGATGAGTTTCGCGCGATGATCCGAACCCATCCGGACACTCTGGACGATTTGGTTGATCTGGCGGCGCGCGGACGATCTTTGGGGATGCACCTAATTGCTGCGACGCAGAGTCCTGGCGGAGTGGTGACTCCAGCGATGCGGGCAAACCTGACTTTGCGGATCTGCCTGCGCACGGCTGATGCGAGTGACTCGATGGAGGTGCTCGGCACCGCAACTGCGGCTGAGCTGCCCCGCATCCCCGGGCGGGCGATCGTGGATGCGGGCACTCCGGTGGTCGTCCAATGGGCGTATTCAGACAACGAGGCGAACCCAGCAGGGGGCACAACGAACCCGTCAAGGGATACGGCGCCCACGGTGATCAGGACCGAAATCTCGGTGAAAAGGACGCCGAGTATTACGGGCGGAGCAGTTACAACCGCAACGGAAACAGCGAATGCTCCGGGTAAAACGGCGCCCGTCGTGAACGGTACAACGAGCGTGCCAAAAGGACACCCACCGTCTTCGGCGTGGTACCACGACGAACAGGTCGTAACTCCAACGCTGTGGTGTCCGGCGCTACCGGACCTGATTCCTGAAGATTCCGTTCCGAGCCTCCTTTCGCGCAAAACCCCGGCGATGACCGCAACGGAGCCCCAGCCTTCGCCGTTATCCGCGATGAACTCCCTGCTCTCATCCCCAGGCAGCCCGGTGATTGCAACGGAGCCCCAGCCTTCGCCGTCTGTTTCCGCGATGAACGGGCCGAGCTCCCATCCCTCGCCACCGGTTTTCGCGATTGCAGACAACATCGCAAACCGCGAATACCTTCCCCTCACCATTGGATCCGACCCCATCGCTATCGTCGGGCCGGCCAACCGGAGGGCAGCCGCCCTCGCCGCCGCTACGCATGCCAGCCACGCCCTCGTGATAAATACTGCCGAGGTGGAAATAAATGACGCGGCGCACGCCCTTGACGTTGCGCGGTGGGCGGGGCGAGCGGTGGTGATTGATGACCTCGGCGAGTTCCTGCGCGGCACCGAATCCTGGGGCATGGGCGCGGGCCAATCCTGGTGGCGAGATTTCCTCCGCCGACACCAAGCCGGCCTCGTTGCGGGCGTTGACCCGTCCGATTACGGCCTCGTTCGTTCATGGTCGAGGGCGCTGCTCAGCATGCCGGCCAGTCAAGCGCGCGCGATTGCGCTCCCGCGCGACGCGGCGGAACTTTGCAGGGACAGGTTCGTGACGTACCCGTGGGATGGGCAACTCCCCGCTCAAGTTAGCGTGATTTCGTTCGAGGGCGGTGCTCGAGAATCTGCCGATTGTGTGCCTTATCGGACACGTGAGGAAATCGAGCGTAGTCCGATGGGGAAGCCGCTGATGGGCGAGGCTCACCTGATTGAGCCGCTAGCCGCGTCCTCGTCAATCTTGGTTGAACTACAACAACGTGTGAAGGATGGCGCGCGCGAGAAGGGAAGAAGTGAGGCGGATTTGCGGGCGAGGTGGGAGAAGTTCGAGCGGGTGGATGTCCTCGGGAAGTTGGAACCTGAAATCGTCGAGGTGCTGAAACGCGCAGCTCTGGATGTTGGTGCGGACTTCAAGCAGGTTAATGAGATTGAACTTGTTGCTGGTGGATACAGGTGTCGTCGAGGAGTGGTAACTGTGCTCGGAGAGGTCCCCACTCATGCATTGCGCGCCCTCAAACTGCCCCCTTACATTCGTGCAGATTCCGCAGAATATAGCGCAACATGGGTGGGGTTCTGTGACGTGTGGTACAGATTATTTCCACTTTGACATTAACGTGACTATTTGCACACCTGTTTATCGTGTGAAACGTTCTGATAACCCTTGTGTAACCCGGCTATGTGGGTGAAACTAAAAAGCGTTACAGATTCTAATCACCTGCGCGTGGGATTCTATTCCACGCGTTTACTATGAGGAGCACGTAATGGATTGGCGTAGTCGCGCGGCATGCTTGAGTGTTGACCCTGAACTGTTTTTCCCCATCGGAAACACTGGGCCGGCTATTGCTCAGGCAGCTGAAGCCAAACAAGTGTGCGCAACCTGCGAAGTCCAGCAGATATGCCTGCAATGGGCACTGGACAACAACCAGGACGCCGGTGTTTGGGGCGGTATGAGCGAAGATGAGCGTCGCACGCTGAAGCGTCGCCGTGCTCGCGTTCGCCGCGCAAGCTAAAACGGTAGAACGCGCGCCAGAACTGGCGCGCTAAGAGATCTTCGGAAGGCCCAACCTGTCAGGTTGGGCCTTCGCCATTTTCCTCATGGGTCTTTCAGACCCAAAGTGGCGCGGTTGAGCTTCCCTAAATTGCGATTCAGACCCAAACTGCCGCCGTGCTGCTGGCCAAAAAACGATTCAGAGGCAAAGCTCCAGAATTAGGGAGCATTTCAGGTACTTGGGGTCTGAATGGTGTGTGCAGGCGAGGTTTGAAAACCCATTCAGAGGCGAACTGGCGAAATTGACCCCTGTTTCAGCCACTTAGGGTCGGACTCGTTTCTGGGCGGGCTAATCCAGAAACCATTCAGACCCAAAACTCCGGATTTCCCTATGTTTTTGGTCAGTTTGGGTCTGAAAGGCAATTTAGGTCTGAATGCCGCGCCTCAGCGGTAGGCGCTTCGGGTCTGAATCGCAAATTAAGGGCAAGCCCGCCCGGCCAGACGAGCCCAACCGAACGTCGCGCCACCCAGCTCAACCGAACGCCGGGCCCCCAGGGCACGGACAAGCCCAACCGAACGCCGGGCCTCCTGGGCACGGACAAGCCCAACCAAACCCCGTGCGGACAAGTCCAACAAGGGAACGGTCCAGCGCAACCAAACCAAACCCAACCCAGCCGCAGGCAACCCTCGCTTAGATGAGTACACCCAGCGGTTTCAGTAGCATTTCGATACCGCGTCGGATGACGGGTCGCTGCCGCCACTCTGCGGGGTCGAGCTTGTAGGAGGTCGTCAAGTCATTCTTGAAGATGTGCTCCATGTGTTTGGCGTATTCCTTGGAGATGAACTGCATGTTGATCTCAAAGTTCCCGTACATGGACAGTCGGTCAATGTTCGCCGTGCCCACGGTCGACCAGCGTCCATCAACGGTCGCGGTCTTGGCGTGGATCATGGCGTGCTTGTAGCGCCAAATCTCGATGCCAGCGTCGATCAGTTCGTCGTAGTACGCCTGCGAGATCCAGTCAGCAACCACGTGGTTCGAGTTCTCCGGCACCAATACCTTGACCTTCACGCCCCGATTCGCGGCTTTCACTAGGGAATCCAGAATCTCCCTGTCGGGGATGAAGTACGCAGAAGTTATGTAAGCCGTTTCGTTAGCTCGTTCCAGCGCATCAATATAGAGACCTCGCACGGGGAACAGCATCTTGCTCGGCTGGTTCAGCGCCGCGTGAATGTCAGATTCCCAGGCTCGCGCGCCCCTGTCTGGAAGTTCGGGCTGATTCCGCCCTCGGAAATCATTCCAAAAATCGGAAAACCCTTTTTCAAGTTCCCACACGGCGGGCCCGGTGATGCGGACGTGGGTGTCTCGCCATTCTTCTTCGTAAAGTTTTCCGATGTTGTACCCGCCAACGAATCCGACTTTGCCGTCGGCGACGAGGATTTTGCGGTGATCTCGACCGGTTTTCCGAATGTTGAGCGTCACAACGCCGATGCGAACTTCGGGCACTTTGATGACGTGCAGGTTTGGGTGTTTCGGGAAAATCTTGAACAGCGGGTTGACGACGATGTTGCCGAAACCGTCAAAAATCAGGTAAACATCCACGCCGCGATGCGCCGCGCGAATCAGCGCCTGCTTGAATCTTTCGCCAACCTTGTCTGATTTCCAGATGAAAGTTTCAAAGAAAATAAAGTCGGTCGCGTTTTCGATCGCGCGCAGCATGTCGGAGTACAGCGACCCGCCCTCCGTGTACGTACGGATTTCGTTCTTGCCGACGGGCGCGTCCATCGGCTCCAGCGCCGGGAAACCGCCCCCGCCTGGAGCGCGCCTCTTGCGAATTTCATCGACCGCCGTCAGTGTGAGGGCAACCCCAACCTGGGTACCAAACGTCGCGGCGCACGCGATTTTCGCTACGCGCCATGCCTGACTGGTCGTGGGCAGAAAGTGACGAAAGGATGCCAAAGCCATGCTCATACTCTAAGTCAAGCAACGTTAAACCTCACCTCAACGCCGTTTGCGCCGCGGCAGTTTTCGTATTTTGATTTCCGAGGGCGATGCTTGGGCCTCTAAACCCCATTCAGACGGGAACTGCCGGGCCGCTGTCGAATCGCCGAGGGCGGAGCGGCGCGGCCCAAACATAAGGCACGCAACCACACCGGAACCGCACAAAAAGCCGCAACCGCACCCCGCCCCATCGTCACCAGCAACCCAGCCCCGCCCTCGAAGATCGCATGACGAAACCCCGCTATATCGTGAGAATGTCCTGATTGTGAATCGACTTCGCACGGAGGCATGTGTCGGTTCTATACTGAAAACATGTCGACTTTTTCAACAGACGAGGTCGCCGAACTTGCTGCGGTGGCCCATATTGATATGAACGATGAGGAGATCCGGAAGCTGGCTGAGGATCTGGATCCTTTGGCGGAGTGGATCAAGAAGATCTCTGACGCTGATATTGAGGGCGTTCCCCCGACGACGAATCCGTTGTCGTTGACGAATGTGTTGCGTGAGGACGTTGTTGGCGAAACTCTTGATCGTGATGAGGTGCTAGCGCAGGCCCCGGAGGCCGAGGCTGGCATGTTCCAGGTTCCGCAGATTTTGGGGGAGGAGTAATAGGTCATGTCGGTTAAGTCTGATGTTGTTTTCAGCTCCGCCCTCGAACTTGCTGAAAAGTTGCGAAGCGGTGAGCTGACGTCCGAAGAATTGACGCGCGCTTTCCTTGATCGTATTTCCGAAGTGGATTCGCAGATTAACGCGTTCCTTTTTGTTGACGAGGACGGGGCTTTGGAGACGGCTCGGGAGGTGGATGCTGCTCGTAAGGCGGGTGAGGATCTGCACCCGTTAGCGGGTGTCCCGATTGCGATTAAGGACAATATTGTTACTCGCGGTGTTCCGACGACGGCCGCGTCGAAGATTTTGGAGGGCTGGCTCCCTCCGTATGATGCGACGGTGATTCGGAAGATTAAGGACGCGAAGCTACCGATTATTGGTAAGACCAATATGGATGAGTTCGCGATGGGATCGTCGACGGAGTATTCGGCGTTTGGTCCGACGCATAACCCGTGGGATCCGGAGCGGATTCCGGGTGGTTCCGGTGGCGGTTCGGCAGCAGCGGTTGCGGCGTTCATGGTGCCGTTTGCGTTGGGTTCGGATACGGGCGGATCGATTCGCCAGCCTGGCGCGGTGACCGGCAC
>DUQT01000147.1 GCA_012837655.1 Actinomyces sp.
GGGCTATCCGCGGTGGGCATCATCTTTGCGGTGATCGGCTTGTTCTTGCTCGGTTTCTCGTGGTGGGTAACTAAGCAGCTCTGACCGCGCGTCGCGTCTGGTGCGGCCGCCCAAAGAAAATGCCGCTACGCCGCAACGGCCCCGCGGGCCCGGCACAGCAGGCGCGGTTCACGGGCGCGACTGCCCAGCGACTTGCCGCTGAGCCGACCCACCTACCTGGAGTGCACAGCCACCCGTCGGCGCAGGGCCGTAGCTCCCGCAAACGCGGAGATCAGCGTTCCCATAATCACGCCCATAGCAGCGTGATCCACCTGCGGTGAACCAGCCGGAAAGGCCAAGTTCGCAACCAGTAGAGCAACCGTGAATCCGATACCTGCAAGCAGACCAACCGCGAAAATGTCTGGCCTATCAATACCGTTACCAAGGCGCAGTCGCGTGAGCTGAGTCAGCAGCACAACAGTGCCCCAAATACCGATCAGTTTGCCGAGCGGCAAGCCAACCATGATGCCAATCGCGACCGGATCGCGTAGCACGTTTCCAACGCCACCGGTGTCAACGACGTTGATTCCAGCGGCAAAGAAAGCGAAGACCGGCACGGCGATACCCGCTGAAATCGGATTCCACAGGGTCACGAACCTGTGCGTCATCTGTTCCGCTCCCCTGCGTCGCGTCGCCGGTACCACCAAGCCCAGCGCTACCGCGGAAATCGTTGCGTGCACACCGGCCTCGTGCATTGCCCACCACGCAACCAGCGCGATCGGAATCAATATGAACCACTTGGTGATGTCACGCTGAACCAGGAATCCGAATACCGCGATCGCGGCAAGCGACAGCGTCAGGAATCCAAACGAGATCGTCTCCGTGTAGAAGAACGCAATGATCAAGATGACCAACAGGTCGTCCATCACCGCAAGTGTCAGCAAGAACGTCCTCAACGCTGGCGGCAATCCACGCCCGAATACGGCCAAAACCGCCAACGCAAACGCAATATCTGTTGCGGACGGAATCGCCCAGCCGTTTTGTTGCCCCGATCCGGTCATCGCCTGTACGAAAAGATAAATGAGGGCGGGGGCAATGACCCCTCCGACGGCGGCGATAATCGGCAGGGCCGCCTGTTTGAGGTCACGCAACGCGCCGGTTACGAACTCGGTCTTAAGTTCTAGTCCGACCACGAAGAAGAAAATAGCTAGCAGGCCATCAGCCGCCCACACTGAAATGGGAAGGTGTAGCCCCAGGGATGCGGGGCCGACCTCGTAATTTGCCATCGATGCGTAAACGTCGCGGAACGGCGAGTTTGCCCACAGGAATGCGAAAACGGCGGCTCCGATCAGCAACAGTCCCCCGAACGCGTCATCTTCCAGCCTGCGCGGAAGGTCCGTTATGAAGTCTTTGAAGCCACCACTTTGGCGCGCGTAAAGTTCTTTCGGAATCGCATATCCGTGTCTGCGCTGGTATCTATATTTTCGATGGGCGGGAGTATCACCAGCAACACGGCGAACATTCGGCGTTTCACTGTATCGGC
The DNA here is from genome assembly GCA_012837655.1 of Actinomyces sp. GTDB lineage: Bacteria > Actinomycetota > Actinomycetes > Actinomycetales > Actinomycetaceae > Gleimia. The sequence continues at coordinate 1,523 of DUQT01000147.1, forward strand.
TCGGGCGAATCTTACTCGGGTCATTTACGGCCACGGGTGTTCCTCACGGTCAATAACTTGTTCTGCGAAACCAATATTGTCGATGTCTTCATTAACATTGATCCCGAAAGGTTAGGTTTGATCGTATATGTTCCGACCTTTCCGGCGCAGTAAGAGCGACTTATCTCACAGACACTTTGGAGGAAAACGCACATGAGTTCCGCAGGTCGTTTCGCCCCCAGCCCGTCCGGCGACATGCATATCGGAAACCTGCGAACCGCCGTCCTAGCGTGGATTTGGGCGCGCCGCACCGGACGCGATTTCGTTATGCGCGTTGAAGACATCGATCGTGTCAAGGAGGGCGCAGCTGAGCGTCAGCTCCTGGACATACAAACCATTGGATTGGACTGGGACGGGGA
>DUQT01000148.1 GCA_012837655.1 Actinomyces sp.
CACCCTTGTTAGCGGAGGTCACGCCACCGATCTCAACGCGAGTGTTTGCCCACAGGCTTGAAGACATGTAAGCCTGAACAGCCTGGGTGGCCTCACGGTCGTTGAACGCGCCAACGAACTCGCCACCGGTTAGCAGCGGCTTCTCGTCAGCAGTCATGCCCGGCAGGTAGAACGCGAACACGTCGCCGTTCTCGGAAACATCGGTGCCCTCAGGGAACTGAACCTCGTAGAACGAAGCCATGCGGTACATGTAGCACTGGCCGTCCAGAATCGGCAGACCACCATCATTGAACGAGGTCGTTGCGATCGAACGGGCATCGCCAATACCACCGTTTACGTAGCGGTCATCGCGAAGGATCTTGCCGACCTCTTCGGTTGCCTTAACGATTGCGGGATCGTTGAACGGAATCTCGTGGGTAACCCACTGGTCGTAAACATCAGCACCAGCTGAGCGCAGTACCAGGTCCTCTACCCAGTCAGTTGCTGGCCAACCGGTAGCGCCACCGGACTCAATACCAGCACACCAGGGCTTTACATCCTCGCCCTCGTGGTCCTTAGCGATCTGCTCAGTCAGAGCCAGCAGGTCATCCCAAGTTTCGGGGATCTCATATCCGCCCTCTTCGAACATGGACGGTGAGTACCAAACGAAGGACTTCACGGAAGCCATTAGCGGAGCTGCGTAGAACTCGCCGTCAACGGTGCCGTAAGCCTTCCAGTCTTCAGACCAGCCCTCGTCAACATTGGCTTCGACTGCGTCAGGTGCGGGAAGGACGTGACCGTCGCGAACCATGCGTTGCAGAAGACCGGGCTGCGGGAAGATAGCCAAATCAGGTGCGTTGCCGCCCTCAACCTGAACAACAATCTGCGATTCGAACTCGCCTACACCGTTGTGCTGGACCTCAATGCCAGTGCATTCAGTGAAAGCATCAAAGGTCTGCTGGAGCTGGTCAGCCTCGACCTCACGAATCGAAGAGTAAAGGGAAACGGTCTCGCCTTCAAACGTTCCATATTCTTCAAACTGAGAGCAATCGACGTCGCCGCCATCGCCGTCTCCACCACCGGAACCACCGCCGCTGATGTCTCCTCCGCCACCACAGGCGGAAAGAAGAAGAGCTGTTGCAGCTGCGCCGGCAGCAGCCACGGACCAGCGGCTCCTGCGGGTCGGCTGCATGCGTGATGAACGCATTGAAACCTCCAGAAAATCGTCGTTGATGAAAGGTGCTTCCCGAATGTCTTTACATATCCAATTCGAGAAATGTTGATCAGGTCACCTTCTACGGATTCCTATCAGAGTCCACTCAACGCCACTAATGTGAAAAGCGCAACCATTTCATGAGGAAACCGTTGGAATGTGATCATTTTGTAACAACAACACTTAATTTAGCTCATTGTTTGTGCAAATTGACCAAAACCCGCACGAAGAAGCAGTTTCCCTTGACATATCGGGCGTTTCTGCGTATACGATCCCACTTTTCGGATGATTAGTTGCATGGTCGGCATTCATTGATCGCTACCAATTCTTAAGGCAGAATCCAACTTCTGAACGCTAATTAGCACGCAATAAGCGGTTGCTTGCGGTAACTAGCTGGCAAGTAGATCGTGTCAAAGCCGACTTGCGGGCCGATTGCGTTCAAAAGTTGGCCACTATCAGCTCAGCTGGCAAGACAGCCATTTTCGACGCGCCAGAGCGTCCAAGGCAACCGTTAACAGCGCAGCTTGCGAGGAGGCCGTTGTCGGCGCAAAAAGAAAGCCATTATCAGCGCGGCCCGTTACCGACGGAGTAGCGCCTCCATGACAGCGCCCGCGCCGTCGTATTCAACCGGCCCTGTCAAGGCGTTAGCGCACGCCCTGACCTCGTCAATCGCGCCCCACATGGCTACCGAATGATGAGCCCACCTCAGCATCGCCATGTCATTTGTGCCGTCCCCAATGGACAGGGTTCCGTTTCTGGGAACACCCAGCTCATTACGTAGCCACTCCAGGCCCGTTGCTTTCGTGGTGTTGTAGGCGTTCACATCCATCCAGGACGTCCACCCCACCGCGGGAGTAACGGAGGACAGATCGAGCTTTGCCATCTCTCGAGCAAAGAAATCACGATCCATACCAGGAATCCGAATGACCAGCTTAGTGACGAGCTTCGACCTCAATCCATCAATGGAATCCAGCGTCCAGTTCTCAATGAGTTCCTTCGGCGGAAACTCCTGCGAAATCCGGTAGCTGAACGAGTCGTCCTCCACCGCGATCAGAGCGCCCGGATAGACCTCTAACACCTGGTCAATGATTGGAGCAGGATCGAAATATTCCGCATGAATGATTTCGTGTCGCCCGCCCTCGATTTTCAAAATTAACGCACCATTTGAAGCGACGACCCAGCCGTCATGGATACCAATTTCTTTGAGGACGGGCAGGGTTGCCCCCAGCCCCCGCCCCG
>DUQT01000149.1 GCA_012837655.1 Actinomyces sp.
CTTGTATCCGCGCACCTTTGATTCCTGCGTTTCAGCGAACAGCGTCCTCACGTGATCCCACACGCCGGTGTACGTCGCGGGATTCGAGCGTGGCGTGCGCCCGATTGGTGACTGGTCGACGTGAACGACTTTGTCGAGCTCCTCCAGGCCAGCGACCGTGCGATGGCGCCCTGGCACAATGCGCGCGCGGTTTAGTCGCGAAGCCAGGGATCGGTAAAGAATCGAGTTCACGAGCGTGGACTTGCCCGACCCGGACACGCCGGTAACAGCGACGAGGAGGCCAAGCGGGAAGTCAACCGTGATATTTTTCAGGTTGTTTTCCCGGGCGCCCTTAACGGTGAGCATGCGGCTCTTATCGATCTCGCGGCGAGTGGGCGGGATCGCGATGCTCTTGCGACCGGACAGGTAATCGCCGGTGATCGACTTCTTGTTTTTCTTCAAGGCTGCAAGCGTGCCGGAGTGAACGATCTTGCCGCCGTGTTCACCAGCGCCCGGACCGATGTCGACGATCCAGTCGGCGCTCTCGATAGTTTCCTCGTCGTGTTCGACGACGATTAGGGTATTACCCAGGTCGCGCAGGCGAAGCAGCGTCTCAATAAGCCTGCGGTTGTCACGCTGATGCAGGCCGATGGAAGGCTCGTCCAAAACGTAGAGGACGCCGACCAGGCCCGAACCGATCTGTGTTGCCAGGCGAATACGCTGAGCCTCACCACCGGAAAGTGTTCCGGCCGAACGGGAAAGCGTCAGATAGTTCAGACCGACGTCAACCAGGAAGTTTAGGCGTAGCAGAACTTCAGTGAGCACTGGCGCCGCGATTTGCTTCGCTCGCCCCTCGAGCTTCACATCCTGCAAGAAGTTTCGGGCATCAAGCACGGAAAGATCAGAAAGCTGCGCAATTGAAAGATCATCGATGGTGACCGCAAGAACCTCAGGCTTCAGGCGGGCCCCGTGACACGTCGGGCATGGAACCTCACGCATGAAGGACGTGAGGCGTTCGAGCTGATTCTCAGATTCGGTCTCGGACCGTTTCCGTTCGATGTACTTAACTGCGCCCTCGAAACCCGTTGTGTAGGAACGCTGCCTACCCCAGCGGTTCTTATAACGAACGTGGACCTGATAGTCCTTACCGTAAAGTAGGGCTTCTTGAACCTCTTTGGAAAGTTTTTTCCACGGGGTGTCAAGCGAAAAACCGAGCTCCTTGCCCAGTGCCTTCAACAAGTTGCGGTGATACTTGTTATTCGCCGTCCAGGGAGCGATGGCACCGTCTCGCAGTGTTACGTCCTCGTCTGGCACGACGAGTTCAGGATCGACCTCGAGTCGCGATCCAATGCCCGAACACGTCGGACACGCGCCGTAGGGGGCATTGAATGAAAATGTTCGCGGTTCGATCTCGTCGAGTAGCAGCGGGTGATTATTCGGGCAGGCACGCTTCTCAGAGTACCTACGCGCCTTCTGCGGATCGTCCTCGTCAAGATCAATACGGTCAATGACGACGATCCCGTCAGTCAGTTCCAACGCCGTTTCAACCGAGTCAGTCAAACGCTGGCGCATTCCGTCGCGAATAACCAGGCGGTCTACTACTACGTCAATATCGTGCTTGATGTTCTTTTCAAGCGTTGGCACATCGTCAAGGCGCACCTGTTCCCCATCGACAACCGCGCGCGCAAAACCTTTTTGGCGCAGTTCGTCAAAGAGCTCCTGGTACTCCCCCTTACGGCCGCGAATCATCGGGGCGCGAACAAGGAACCTAGTTTTTTCAGGAAGTTCGAGGACGGAGTCGACAATCTGCTGGGGTGTTTGCGCGGTGATTTCTTCACCACAGATCGGACAGTGCTGGATGCCCGCACGGGCGTAAAGCAAACGCAGATAGTCGTGGATCTCGGTGATAGTACCAACGGTTGAACGAGGGTTTCGAGATGTTGACTTCTGGTCGATTGACACCGCTGGTGAGAGACCTTCGATGAAATCAACATCCGGCTTGTCCATCTGGCCAAGGAACTGGCGGGCGTACGAAGAGAGCGACTCAACGTAGCGGCGCTGGCCTTCCGCAAAGATCGTGTCAAAAGCTAGGGATGACTTGCCCGAACCGGAAAGCCCGGTGAAGACAATCATCGAGTTTCTGGGCAGATCCAGGTCAACACTTTGCAGGTTGTGTTGGCGAGCACCGCGGACAATAATCTCTTCGTTCACGCATACCACTTTAAAGTCTTAACTCGCATTCCGCACATTTGTTCGACATCAGCGCAAAGCCCGTTTTGACCGAAACTGAAACTAGTCAGCCCGTTGGCGTGCATTTATCAAGACATCGAGACATAATTGAGACATGCGTACTTATGCCGTGATTTATGAATATGAACCCCAGCTGCTGTCGCTAATCGATAACTGGCGCCCGCAGCACCGTACCTACCTGCGCGAACTGCACAAGCAGGGCAAGCTTTTCTCCTCTGGCCACCTTCGCGATGCAAACCGAGGAGGAGCACTCCTCATTATGCGTACCGATACGGCCAAGGAAGCACGTGAACTTCTTGAAAAAGATCCGTTCTTCCAGCATGGCTTAGTAACCAACATCATTGTCCGGGAGTGGAAGCCAACCATTGGTGAACTCGCCGATCGTTTTGATAACGTCTCGGACTTCCCGATTTCGAACCCGTAACCCAAATCTGCGATTGAAAGCAACGTAAACTGAAGCACAGTGGTGGGGCAACAACGAAGTTGCCCCACCACTAATTTGTTTGAACTCTATTTGTACTTGGCGCCTACGGGCGCATGTATCTGCGCGCCATTCTCTTAGACTCGCGTGTATCTGCGCGTCATCCGCGCAAATATGAACCTTGCGACTAGGTCAGCGCATGTATGGCTCGCTTAGGCGTGCTTCTCCAAATGGCGTCGCAGAGCCTCCACAACCTGGTCTGGTTGCTCAACGGCGGCAAGGTGAGCCGCATCCGTAACAAAGTAGGTGTCCACCTCTTGGTTTCCACCTGCCCGCACGGCCTCGGCAAGCTCCATTGCATCTTCTTGCGGAAGGGTGCCATCGAACTCTGTATGAACGATGCCCATGGGAGCCGTCACTTTGTCTAGGTCATTTCGGTTGTCCATGTTCGCGATGACTTCGCAGCACTGCGCGTACCCTTCGTCGTCGCAGTCGATGAAAGTCTGGCGCGTCCTTTGAACGCCCGGTCCGTTTTCTGCGTAGAAGGGCTCTGTGAACCAACGTTGTAGCGTGTCTTCAACAAGCGATTCAGTTCCATTGGCACGCACAGTCTCTGCACGATCAGTCCAGTTACTCGATGGCACGAGTGCCGGACCGGAGCACATCATTACGAAGCTTTGGATTCTTTCGGGGCGGTTGATCGCAATCCAAAGAGACATCATTCCGCCAAGCGATAGGCCTGCAAGGTGGAACTTGTCGACCCCTGCCTTATCTACCGCGTCGAGAATTGCGTCTCCCAACATTGCGGGGGTGACGGGTTCGTCTAACTTTTCCACAGGAGACTGGCCGTGTCCCGGGAAGTCATAGCGCATTACTCGGTAGTCACTTAGGCCAGGAACGACCTCGTCCCACATGTGGCGATCTGAACCTAATGAAGAGCCTAAAACGACTACTGGAGCGTCTTTTGGACCTTGAATGTCATAGCTCAATGTCAGTTTGCTCATGTATCCAAACTACATCCAAGTTTCCAAGTTGTTAAGGGATAGGATGGCGGGCGTGAAGATCTTGCGCTATGTAGACCCATTCATCATTTCACTGGTAGTGATCCTGGTGGTCGGGATTTTGGTGCCTATCCCAGAGACCTGGATTGGCGCGCTCAGCAAAGCCGGGACTATTGCTGTCATGCTGCTGTTCCTGGTTTACGGCATGCGGCTACGGACTTCGGAAGTGATTGATGCGCTGAAGAATCTGCGACTTCAGGTAAGCGTCGTCGTGGCAACTTTTGTGCTGTTCCCGATCCTCGGTGTGGTCTTGATGCCGGTTATGAAGCCCTTGCTGGGTGCGACATTCGCAATGGGAACCCTGTATATGACGCTCTTGCCGTCTACGGTTCAAAGCTCTGTATCTTTCACGTCCATTGCGGGCGGAAATGTTGCGGGCGCGGTGTCCGCCGCGACTATCTCCAACATTGCTGGAATGGTGTTCACTCCCCTGCTCGTAATGCTAATCATGGGCGCGTCAACGGGAGTCGGTTGGGGATCAATCGTGAATGTCTTGACACAGCTCCTAATCCCGTTCATTATCGGTCAGCTCCTGCAACCCTGGGCTGGAGACTGGGTTCGGGGCCACAGATGGCTCACGAAGGCAGTTGATCGGGGAACGATTCTGATCGTTGTAGCCTCTGGTGTTGCTGGTGCAACTGCGCGTGGCCTGTGGGATGAAGTCACGTGGTCCGACGCCATTGCGCTGGTTATTGCTTCGGCAGTTATCCTAACGATCATGATGGTTACGACATGGAAAGCTGGGCACCTGCTCAAGCTCAACCGCGCTGATAACATCACGCTACTCATGTGCGGATCAAAGAAATCTCTGGCAACCGGTCTGCCAATGGCTGCCATCATCTTCCCGCCCCACATCGTAGCGGCTGTTACGGTTCCGGTTATTGTTTTCCACCAGCTTCAGCTAATGGTTGCAGCGGTCCTCGCCCGCAGGCTATCCATGACCGCCGACGGAACCGAATCAACCTGGTAGGAAGCCTCGTCGTCAACTTCTCAGGCTAACGGGTTTCTAAACTGCTTTTCTAAATCACTTGACTCATCGTTAACTCGCGTGTAACCTTATTCACACAAAAAGTGGAAACGTTTCCACTCGACCAGAGTCGGTTGGGTCTGAACATCGTTTTCACTTTTTCTAGGAGCCATTTTGGTTCTTCAGATATTGCGTTACCGATGATTTGCACCAAGGGAGGTGCGGCAAGTGGCTACCATCCGCGACGTGGCTTCACATGCTGGAGTCTCGTTGGGAACTGCTTCTCGTGCACTTACGGGGAGCGGGCCAGTATCAGAGGCGTCCAGAGAGAAGGTCCTTGAGGCCGCGAAGGAGCTTGGATACAGGGTGAACAAGGCAGCACGTTCCTTGCGCACCAATAGGACCGATACGATTGGCCTCCTAGTTTCAGATGTAAGGAACCCATTTTTCGCTGAGCTCGCCTACGTCATTGACCGGACAGCCGCGCAGCATGGCCGGGTTGTCATCACGATGAATGCAGATGAGAGCGTTGAAGGTCAGACTCGCGCACTCAAAGCTTTTAAGCAGGAGGGCGTGGACGGCTTGATCGCAGTCCCTCAGGACGGCTCGTTGACTGGCTTCCCTGAAGATATTCCCACGGTCTTTGTTGACCGCACTTCATCCTCGAGCGATCCCGCGGTTGCCACTCCTCCAGTCGTAAGCACCGATCATTACGAAGGTATGGCTCAGCTTGTTCGCTACCTGGTCGAAAAGGGCCACACAGATATTGGGTTGATTTCTGGATCATTGCACACTTCTACCGGACGGACCCGCAAGGAAGCAGCTGTTGAAGAACTTGCCCGTCACGGGTTGAAGATGCGAGAAGAATGCTTCGCGTACGGCGATTTTCAATGGGAAAAAGGACGCATCGCAGCGCTCAAGATTTTCGATCAAGAAATACTTCCGACCGCACTGATTGCCGGCGACAACATGATGGCAATTGGAGCTCTGCGGGCTGCGCAGGAGCGCAATATCAAGATCGGACAAGACATTGCACTAGTTGCGTTCGATGACCTTCCGGCGTTCGAACTAATTTCCCCACCATTGACGGTGGTTGCTCAAGACGTCGAAGGCCTCGGACGACAGGCAGTCGATTCACTGGAACTGCTTTTGGCTGGCAAAAAAGCTTCAGATATAACGCTTCCGGCCCAAATGATTGTGCGCGAATCGTGCACTATCGCACCCCACAGGCTGTCAGATTTAAGGAAGGAATAAGTGATGGATGCAGATGACATTCTTGAACTGCGTGGAATCACTAAGAGATTTGGCGCAACTGTTGCGCTGGATGGCGTAGATTTACGCCTTCGAAAGGGGCACGTACAGTGTCTGCTCGGCGAAAACGGCGCGGGGAAATCAACCCTCATCAAGATGATCGCTGGCGTTCATCAGCCCGATGAAGGGTCAATATTTCTAGACGGGAAAGAAGTTTCTATCCCGGACACAAACGCCTCGGAAGCTCTTGGTATTGCCACGATTCACCAAGAACTAAACCTGGTGCCAACGCTGTCTGTAGCCGAAAACATTGCCCTGGGACGTACCCCAGCACGTTTCGGTTTCGTCAATCAGAAAGAGATGCGCAAGCTTGCACGCGAGGCTCTTGACCTGATTGGTCTGGATGTGGATTTAGACCGCCCCGTCGGGACTCTAGGTATCGCACGTCAACAGCTGGTCGAAATTGCAAAGGCACTCTCGGTTGAGGCAAGGATCTTGATCCTCGATGAGCCCACTGCTGCGCTAACACGTACCGAGATCGAACAGCTCTTCAAAGTGATCGAGCAGTTGCGAGAGCAGGGTGTTGCGATGGCGTTTATTTCACACCACCTAGAAGAGATCGCCGAGATTGGTGACTCCGTAACCGTGCTACGCGATGGCCAGTACGTCGATGAGGTTCCTGCCTCGACTCCGGAGCCTGAGCTGGTCCGTCTCATGGTTGGACGATCAATTGATCAACTCTATCCGCGCCGGCAATCAGAACCAGGCGATGTTCTGTTAAGCGTTCGAAACCTTACAAGGGCGGGCGCTTTTGAAGATGTTTCCATTGATGTTCGCGCTGGTGAAGTTGTTGGACTTGCTGGTCTTGTTGGCGCAGGTCGAACTGAAGTTCTGCGCGCTATTGCGGGCGCGGACAAATACGAGTCTGGTGAAGTGAGAGTTCGAGACAAGAAGCTTCCCCCTCATAAGGTGAGCGAATCGGTAAGGGCCGGTATCGGACTCGTGCCTGAGGACCGAAAATCGCAAGGGCTAGTACTCAAGGCGCCGGTCGAAGAGAACCTTGGATACGCAACCTTGAAAGCCAATGCTAAAGGGCCTTTTGCGGATCTGAAAGCTCAGCATGAACAAGCTGAGACCGCTCGCGAGCAGCTTCAAATCCGACTCGCAAGTGTGCGTCAACCTGTTAATTCACTTTCAGGTGGAAACCAGCAAAAAGTGGTTTTCGGAAGATGGACGACCGCGAAATCGGAAATCCTACTGCTGGATGAACCTACGCGCGGTGTTGACGTAGGCGCGAAAGTCGAAATTTACGAACTAATAAACCAGATCACTGATGCGGGTGGAGCGGTCTTGCTTGCTTCGTCCGAGCTCCCCGAAGTGCTTGGCATGAGTGATCGCATTCTAGTAATGGCCGGTGGCCGAATCGTAGGCGAGCTACCAGCCGAATCTGCCACTCAGGACAGCGTAATGACGCTGGCCGTCAAGGAGGTTGACTCTACCCGTGTCCACTAAAGTTGATAAAGATAGGCGAACCACCAAGAAGAAGGTCGCCCAGTTCCTGGCTAATAACGGAGCATTTGTTGGCCTCATAGTGGTCTGTTTGGCAATGTTCATTGCCACTCCTAAGTTTTTGACCGCGCGAAACATGCTGAACGTTGGAGAGCAGGCAGCGACGGTTGCAATCCTCGCCTTCGGCATGACGTTCGTAATCATCACAGCCGGCATCGATCTATCAGTTGGTTCCGTTCTCGCACTGTCAGCAATGGGCGCGGGCTATTTAGCAGCTTCGGGTTTCCCTGGCTGGCTCGTCCTCATCGCTGGTCCGATTATCGGACTTCTAACTGGTCTTGTTTCTGGTGTTGCGATCGCTTACGGGAAATTGCCGGCCTTCATTGCGACACTTGCGATGCTTTCAATAGGGCGTGGCCTAACCCTCGTTATTTCTGGTGGTGTGCCACTACCCATGCCACCGGAGGC
>DUQT01000150.1 GCA_012837655.1 Actinomyces sp.
ACACCCTTAGGAACGCCAACTTCTTCGAGTACCTTGACGAACAATAGCGAGGTCAAAGGAGTATCAGCCGCGGGTTTGAGGATAGTCGTACAACCCGCCGCGAGTGCAGGAGCCACCTTACGGGTAGCCATTGCGAGCGGGAAGTTCCACGGCGTGATGAACAGGGAAGGTCCAACCGGGCGCTTGACCGTAATCACCTGGAGGTTGCCTTCAGGCGTTGGATAGTAGTTACCCATAATGCGCGTGGTACCTTCACTGAACCAGCGCAGGAACTCACCGCCGTAAGTTACCTCACCGTACGCCTGGTCCAGGGGCTTGCCCATTTCCAGAGTCATGACAGCGGCAAACTCATCCTTGCGCTCCATAACGCGATCGAACGCGTCCATAAGGAGCTGCGCGCGCTTGCGCGACGGAGTGCGCGCCCATTCAGCTTGCGCTTCGCTTGCCGCGTCCAGGGCAGCGATTCTGTCCTCGGGCGTTGCGGCCGCAACGGATGCGATCTTTCCTTCTGTAGCCGGGTTGATTACGTCGAAGGTTGACCCGTCGGCGGCATCCCGCCATTCACCATTAATGAACAGCTGAGTCGGGATGCTCTTTAGTAGCTCATCTTTGTCGATGTTCGTCACGAATAGCTCCTTTGCTTGACGTTATTCCCACTCAATCACGAAGTGGCCCGATATCGCATGAGCACGGTGGAACATGCCCATCTGACAGACGGTTTTGAGATATGTGTCAAAACCACTAGAACCACTAATGCAAATCATATATGGTTTAGACAATAATTCCGACTTTTAGTCACAAAATGCTCGAATTTACCGAGTATTATTGACGTAGGTCACAATTTATCACAAAGTGAAAAGCTCATCGTATACGATATGATGGGTGTTGACTGATAAGGGGCAAGGTCGCTCCGAAGAACAGCCAACGGGAAGGTACCGCTACATGGACATCATTACTGAGACTCTCGGAAAACGCCCAGGCAAGATTTTTGCCGTTCACCTGTCCTACAAATCGCGCGCCGAACAACGCGGCCGCACCCCCGCATACCCCTCCTATTTCTTCAAGGCGCCGTCGTCCCTAACCGGATCCGACAAGGTGGTTCGCCCAGAAGGCACCGAACTTCTTGGATTCGAGGGCGAGGTCGCCGCTGTGATCGGTAAGGAAGCACGCAACGTCAGTGTTGAGGACGCTTGGAACCACGTAGGTTGGATCACCGCTTCAAACGACCTCGGCCTGCACGACCTGCGCTACGCCGACAAGGGCTCCAATGTTCGCTCCAAGTCTGGTGACGGCTACACCCCGGTGGGCCCGAAGTTGCTTGATGCCCGCGAACTCAAGGAAGACCGCATTGGTGTGCGCACCTGGCTAGACGGTGAGCTCGTATCTGACGATTCAACCGGCGGCATGCTCTTCACGATTTCAACGATGGTCGCAGACCTGTCCCGCATGCTAACCCTGGAGGAAGGCGACATCATCCTCACTGGTGTTCCCGCAGGTGCATCAGTTGCTGAACCTGGTCAGATCATCGAGGTTGAGGTCTTCGACCTCGACAATGAAAATGTGACGACCGGCAAGCTTCGCACTGAAGTTGTAGCCGGCCCCGCCCTCGCTGATATTGGAAATCCGCCGAAGGTTGACGACAAGCAGCGTTCGGATGCGTGGGGATACCCGATCGGTGAAGAAAAGGAGAAGGCGGAACAGACTGCTCCGCTGGATCCGGAGCTTCGCAAGCGCATTGAAAACGTCCAGGTTGCGACCCTTTCGGTTCAGCTTCGTAGCCGCGGTTACAACGAGGTCTCCTTTGACGGCGTTGCGCCACTGCGCCCGGGTATGAAGATTGTGGGCACGGCCCGCACGCTTCGCTACATCCCCTACCGCAAGGATCTTTTCGAGAAGATGGGCGGTGGCTACAACCACCAGAAGCAGGCCATTAATACGGTCAATGAGGGCGAAGTCCTGGTAATGGAGGCCCGCCGCGATACTACGGCTGGAACGCTTGGTGACATCCTCGCTCTGCGCGCCAAGGTGCGCGGCGCTGCCGGCATCATCACCGATGGTGCCGTGCGCGATTCCGCGGCTGTTTCCGATGTTGGAATCCCCGTCTTCTGCGGTGGACACCACCCGGCAGTTCTTGGCCGTCGCCACGTCCCCTACGAACACGACGTAACCATTTCCTGTGGCGGCGCAACCGTCATGGTTGGTGACGTCATTGTCGCCGATGATGACGGCGCAATCGTGATCCCGCGCCACCTCGTTGAAGAGGTCGTTGCCGCTGCTGAGGATCAGGAGCACCGCGAAGACTTCATCGCCGCCATGGTTGCCGATGGCGCCGGCGTTGATGGCCTCTACCCCATCCGCAGCGCGGAATGGAAAGAACGCTACGAGGAGTGGCTAAAGGACAACCCGCTGCCCTCCACCCAGCGTGAGAACAAGTAAGACTTTATTCGCTTAGCGCTACCACCAAATCTGTTAGGAGAAAAATGTCAAAGCGCCCACAGAACCTACCTGATCGCGTACAGCATTACATTGATGGTGAATTCGTCGACTCCATCAGCGGTGAAACCTTCGATGTCATCGAGCCCACCACCAACGAGGCTTACATTCAGTGCGCATCCGGCGACAAGGAAGACGTCGACCGCGCCGCCAAGGCAGCTCGCAAGGCATTTGACGAGGGCGAATGGCCCCGCATGCTTCCTCGCCAGCGCGCACAGATCCTCTACAAGATCGCTGATGAGGTTGCGAAGGTCAACGAGGAACTCGCTGCCATCGAGTCCTTCGACTCCGGCCTCCCGATCCGCCAGGCGAAGGGCCAGGCAAACCGTGCTGCAGAGAACTTCCGTTTCTTCGCTGACCTGATCGTTGCCCAGCATGACAACGCATTCAAGATGCCGGGCCGCCAGATCAACTACGTGAACCGTAAGCCGAAGGGCGTCGCTGGCCTGATCACCCCGTGGAACACCCCGTTCATGCAGGAGTCCTGGAAGCTTGCTCCGGCACTCGCATCGGGCTGTACTGTCATCCTGAAGCCGGCTGAGTTCACTCCGACCTCCGCTTCGCTGTGGCCGGGAATCTTTGAGCGTGCAGGCCTGCCGAAGGGTGCGTTCAACATGGTTCACGGCTTTGGTGAGACCGCTGGCGACTCCCTGGTCAAGCACCCGGACGTCAACCTGATTTCGTTTACCGGCGAGGTCGGAACCGGCAAGATCATTTACGGCAACTGTGCTCCAAACATGAAGTCGATGTCCATGGAGCTTGGTGGCAAGTCCCCGGCAGTCATTTTCGCTGATGCTGACTTCGAAGCTGCGCTGGACTCCACCCTGTTTGGTGTGTACTCGCTTAACGGTGAGCGTTGCACTGCTTCTTCTCGCATCCTGGTTGAGCGCCCGATTTACGACAAGTTCGTCGAGGCCTATGCAGAGCGTGCGAAGAAGGTAATTGTTGGCGACCCATCTGATCCGACGACTGAAATCGGTGCCCTGGTTCACCCCGAGCACTACGAGAAGGTCATGAGCTACATCGAGATCGGTAAGGAAGAGGCCCGCCTGATCGCAGGTGGCAAGCGTCCTGAGGGTCTAGATAAGGGCAACTACGTCGAGGCAACCGCGTTTGCGGATGTTCCGATGGATGCCCGTATTTTCCAGGAAGAAATCTTCGGCCCCGTCGTGGCAATCACGCCGTTCGACACCGAAGAAGAAGCTCTGGAGCTTGCCAATGGTGTCGAATACGGCCTCGCAGCTTACGTTTGGACGACGAACGTGCAGCGTGCCCACAACTTCGCACACAACATTGAGTCGGGCATGGTGTGGATTAACTCCCACAACGTTCGCGACCTTCGCACGCCGTTCGGTGGCGTGAAGGCTTCTGGCCTTGGCCAGGAGGGCGGATACCGCTCGCTCGACTTCTACTCCGATCAGCAGGCCATTCACGTAACCCTGGGTGATGTTCACACCACGCGCTTCGGTGCGACGGGTTACGCCGACAATGACCTAGGCCTTGGCGGACCTAGCGCCTGATCAATCCGAATGGGGTTTCGGGGCTCGCTCCGAAACCCCTCCCCCTGGGGGATTGACTCCCCTACCAGTTTGAGAGCGAAGTTGCTCTCGCCCTTACGTGGCTCTCCAAAGAGGGAAGGGCCTTTAGGAACCAACAAACAGCCAAAGGAGGCTGACAATGAACGAGATCCAAGCCATCGACCTACCTGATCTTCCCGCACCGGACATCTTGCGCTGCGCCTACATGGAACTTATCGTCACCGACCTAGCAAAGTCGCGCGAGTTCTACGTTGACGCACTCGGTCTAGTAGTTACCTACGAGGACGACGAGGTCATCTACCTGCGCGCGTTCGAAGAGTTCATCCACCACAACCTGATTCTGCGCAAGGGCGATGAGGCCGCAGTTCGTGCCTTCTCCTTCCGCGTTCGCTCCCCTGAGGAGCTCGATAAGGCTGAGGCGTACTACAAGGCTCTTGGTTGCGATGTTCGCCGCGAGAAGGACGGGTTCGTTAAGGGCATTGGCGATTCGGTTCGCGTACTGGACCCGCTTGGCTTCCCGTATGAGTTCTTCTACGAGACCGAGCATCAACACCGCATGATGTGGGATTACGACAAGCAGGGCGCTGGCGCACTTGTTCGTCTTGACCACTTCAACCAGGTATTCCCTGACGTCGTACACGGCGCTGAATACCTAGAGCATGGTCTTGGCTTCAAGCGCACCGAAGATATTAAGGATGAGGACGGAGTTACGTACGCAGCATGGTTCGTGCGCAAGCACACCGTTCATGACACCGCTCTGACCGGTGGCGACGGCCCGCGTATGCACCACATTGCTTTCTCTACGCACGAGAAGCACAACATCCTTTACATCTGTGACAAGCTCGGCGCACTGCGCATGTCTGATCAGATTGAGCGTGGACCGGGACGTCACGGCGTATCCAACGCGTTCTACCTGTACCTGCGCGACCCGGATGGCCACCGCGTAGAGATCTACACCCAGGACTACTACACCGGTGACCCGGACAACCCACTAGTAACCTGGGATGTTCACGACAACCAGCGTCGTGACTGGTGGGGCCACGCAGTTGTTCCTTCCTGGTACACCGACGCATCCCGCGTCCTCGACCTCGATGGAAATATTGTTCCTCTGATCGAGCGTCAGTCGCCGAAGGAAATGGACGTCACCATTGGTGCTGACGGCTTCTCCTACACCCGCAAGGGCGATGAGGAGAAGGGTTACAAGGTAGGCGAACAGCTCTAAACCGATTACCTGTCCGCAGGTCAATAGGTGAGTTTTAGC
>DUQT01000014.1 GCA_012837655.1 Actinomyces sp.
ACTTCGGTTCCTTCGAGAAGTTCCAGGCACAGTTCACCGCTGTTGCAACTGGTATCCAGGGATCCGGCTGGGCAATCCTTGCTTACGACACGATCTCAGACCGTCTCGTAACCTTCCAGCTGTTCGACCAGCAGGGCAACGTCCCGGTCGGCGTTGTGCCCCTACTCATGCTGGACATGTGGGAGCACGCCTTCTACCTTGACTACAAGAACGTCAAGGGCGATTACGTCAAGGCCTGGTGGAACGTCGTCAACTGGGAGGACGTCGCCAAGCGCTTCGACACCGCACGCGAGAAGTTCGGCGACCTGCTTGTTGCCAAGAACTAAGTTTTCTAACCGCGCCTAACGTCTAGCGTTTCGCGTAGTTCAGACAGTAGGAAGCCCGCACCGATTCGGTGCGGGCTTCCTTTTTGGTGGGCTGCCTCATCTGCCTCGTGTACCAAAGCCCACCAAAACTTGAGGGTTACTCGATGGTCGCAAGCGCTTCCACCGGAGGAACCTTAGCTGCGCTACGGGCGGGCAGTATCGACGCGAGCAGTGCGGCGCCGATTGCGACGGCAGCAGCTGCAATCACCTGACCCCACGGGATCGCAATCACGCGGTTCACGTCCGCTCCAAACGGCATTGCTTCAACGCCGAGGATGCCGAACCCAATACCCAGGCCTACACCGATCGCGACTGATAGGCCACCGATCAGCACGGTTTCCCAGGTGATCATGGCGCGAATGTTTCCGCGCGTCATACCCAGGGCTCGCAGCAGGCCGTTTTCGCGGCGGCGTTCCACAACCGACAGCGCCAGCGTGTTAGCCACACCAACCAGTGCCACTACAACCGAAACGCCGAGCATCACAATCGTTGCGATGAGCATGCTCTTGATTGTCGTCATCATAAGGGCGCGTTCTTGCGCGGATCCTCCAACGACGGCATCGGTGACTGCGGAGCGGATGTCAGTGATCGTCTCCGCAACCTTGGCCATCCCCAGGTCAGCGGTAACCCGAATGTAGAGCATGGAGGTGTCTACGGCCTCATCTCCAAGAGCGTCTCGCATAGCCTTGTAATCCTGCGGAGCCAGGGTCAAAGCCTCGGTGCGCGCTACCTTCGTGTCGAACTTGAACGACTGACCATTAGCGTTGAACTCCATGGTCTTAACGTCTTTGTCCCACATCCAGGAGTTGACGTCAATCGTTCCAGTCTTAGGAGCCATCATTGGGGAGTGTGCAACCCCGGACAGTTCCCTGCCCTCAAAGACCGTCGTAGGCTCGCCCTCGTTTTCGAAAACGAATCCCGGGACTTCGATGACCTGTTCGATGTTCGGAACGTTCTTGACCTTCTGAACTTCGTCGGGAGTGAGTTCGCGCGGTTCACCCACCTGGACGGTGAGGTCGATTGGGCGCTTCTGGTCGATTTCAGTTGTGATGGTTGTCTGCATGGACTGCGCGCCAACCATCATCATGACCACCAGGGTCAATCCGAGGATCAGCGCAGTACCGGTCGCGCCGGTGCGGGCTGGGTTGCGCCACGTGTTCTCGCCGGCGACCTGCATGGTGATCGACTTGCGGCCCAGCAGTGTGCCAACTCCGCGGGTGATGTGGGGAAGCAACCACGTCATGAGGATCAAGATTCCGAAGAAACTGATCATGCCGCCAAGGAAGGCGAGGCCGAACTGCTGACTTTCGGCTCCGAAGCCCTTGCTAAGAATGGTGACCGCCAGGACCGCGACACCGATCGTCGTAACAACCGCGCCGGTAACAAGGCGGGTGGTGCGACGCTTCTGCGCTAGCTGCTGGCTTTCAACCGGCTGCAGGGCAACCATCGGTGACAGTCGGGACGCGCGCAATGCTGGACGCAGGCCCGCTGCCAGGGTGATGATGATGCCAGAGATAATCGTGGCAACGTAACCCCACCACGGAATCGCCTTCAGCGCGCTCGCAAAGGTCGGTGCCAGGTCCGTGTTCTTGTTAACCAGCACTGCAACTATCGAACCAAGGATGATTCCAAGTACTGAGGAGATTAGCCCGACCATCAGGTTTTCGCGGAGCATGAGCCTGCGAATCTGGTTGGAATCCGCGCCAATGGAGCGAAGCAGTGCGAGTTCGCGTTGACGTTGCGCAAGCATGACCTGGAACGTCGTTGAGATAACGATGATCGCGGTGATCGCTGCGATACCGGGGAATACGAGGACAACCACGAGCATGCTTGCCAGCGCAGCCGAGACGTCCTTCATCATCGACTGTACGTATTCCCTGTTTGTCTTAACAGAATCTTTAATATCAAACTTGCTGACCACACTATCTACGTGAGCGGCGGCCTTCTCATCATTCATCTTCTTCGCCGTAAAGAGGATGGAGGATGGCTGCGCATCCGGGAACATTTCCGTCATCTTCCCAGAAGCAACGTAGGTTGCGGGCATGCTCAGGCCGTTTGGGGTCTTTGAGATGCCAACGATTTTGAAGGGTCGGCGATCGACGTTAGTGCCGTCCTCAGAGTATTCGTCTTGATAGACGGTGTCGCCAACGTCTACAGACAGAGTTGCCGCGTCCGTTTCAGTAAGCGTGATTTCGCCTGCTTTTTGGGGCAGTTTTCCTTTGACGAGGTCGACTTGGCCGAACGGTTCGGGTCTTGCCTCGTCGAAACGCACAACTGTTGCGGTGTTGCCGTTGCCTGATTTTTCAGGCGTCAGCATAGTCCACACACCGGTGTAGATAGGTTGTACTGCATCAAGCTCCGGGTCGTCGCGGAGCGCTTGCAGAACCCTGGTTGGCTTGTCGTCCGTGTCGCTATCCACGGGGAGATTTGTGACGACGCCCTGCGCGCCGTCTACTTCCGCGGCGACGGACTGTTTCATGGAGTACGCAAAGCCCCCGGCAACGCCGAAGCACAGCATGATGAACGTGGTTGCAAGCATGATCGCAACCGCGGTTGCCGTGTAGCGTTTGCCGTGTGCTTTCAGGTTTGCTGAAAGTAGGCCTTTCATCGGGTCACCTCAGCAATCTTGTCAACGCTGGGCTTGTACAGGTCGTCTACGATCTTGCCGTCACGCACGATCAGCGTGCGGTCCGCAATCGCGGCCGCGTCAATGTCGTGGGTAACCATAATTACCGTTTGGCCCAGTTGGTCAACGGCGTCGCGTAGCAGGGTTAGTACTTCAGATGACGAGGTCGAGTCTAGGTTTCCGGTTGGCTCGTCAGCTACCAGAACAGCCGGCCTGGAAACTAGCGCGCGAGCAACGGCTACGCGTTGCTGCTGACCACCGGAAAGCTCGTGCGGCTTGTGGTTTAGACGCTGCTTGAGCTGCAGGGCAGTCACGATCTGATCCATCCACTTGTCGTCCACCTTGCCGCCCGCTAGGCGGGTGGGAAGCTTGATGTTTGCTTCCGCGTCAATCGTGGGGACGAGGTTGAAGGATTGGAAAACAAATCCAATGTTGTCGCGTCGGAAGTGGGTCAGTTTCTTGTCAGAAAGACTCGTGATTTCCTGCCTGGCTACGCTGATTACTCCGTGAGTTACGGAATCAAGTCCCGCCAGTGCGTGGAGCAGGGTGGATTTTCCAGAACCGGAGGGCCCCATGATTGACGTGAACTGGCCTTCATAAATGTCCAAGTCCACGTTATTTAGTGCAACCACGCGAGTGGCATCATCGCCGCCATAAATTTTTGTTACACCGCGAAGCTGAACAATTGGTAGCGGCGTGTTTGAAGCATGTCGAGGCGCGTTTTGGTTTACCTGCGCCTGACCGTTTTGTGCTTGATGGGGCATGACGAGTCCTCTCAATCATTTACAGGATCTTGAATGTCGGAATTAACGCTACGGATTGAGAGAAATAAAAGATATGGGGTGAAGCCCTGAATTTTCCCTGAGTGACCCCCTAATCTGAGAAGTTTTTGAAAGTCAGGGGAAAAATCAGGGTGTTACCCTATTCATTTTTTGGGCATTAATCGAGATTATGGAAGTGTCGAAAAACAACCACTACAAGGAGGCACACCATGCATCCTCGCCTATACCGTTCCCGTAATGACCGCTACGTCGCAGGCGTTTGCGGAGGCCTTGCACAAACCTACGGCTGGGATCCCGCAATCGTCCGCATCATCGCTTTGCTACTGGTGCTTAGCGCAGGATCAGGCCTACTGGTCTACTTGATTCTGTGGCTAGTCATCCCACTCGAGGGCGAATAAAGCTAACTGTATTCCTTAACCGCACGAAGCTTTGCTCACCTCGCATCTAACCTTTCCTTTCCATAATCCAAAACCTTGAGCGCTTGGTCATCTGAAACGACCAGGCGCTCAAACTTGTTCATAGCCCTTGAATCCTCGGCGTCCCGTCTAGGATTGTTTGTATAAAGTGAGAACCCCTAGGCCTCTAGCATACCGACCTGTACTTTCGGTTTGGCTAGATAATAGGGAGCAGATCCATTCCCACGACCGTAACTGAACGAAGGTGGCTGACCATGTCTAGGGACCGTGTCCAAAGCGCCATCACCAAAATTCTTGACGCCATAGTTTCAAACAAGTTCAAAGTCGGTGAGGCCCTACCGCCAGAAAATGAGCTTGCAGAGTGGCTTGAAGTTGCGCGTCCAACCATGCGCGAGGCCGTGCGAACTCTCACTGAGCGTGGCGTCCTAAACGTGGTGCACGGACGGGGAACGTTTGTGGTTTCTCCTTTGGAATGGACAGATTTGGGGTCGATCATCTGGTGGATTTCGCAGACTTCTTCACCTCGCGAACTGGGCATGTACCTGTCAGAAGTTCGGCGAATGATTGAAGTTGGCGCGTGCGGTTTGGCTGCGCAGCGACGCGATGACGCCGATATTGAGCGCCTACACAAGACTTTCGCCGCCTATGACGAAGCAGTCGATGCTGGCGACATGGAAGCTGCCACCCAGGCTGACCTGGAGTTTCACCAGGCGATTCTTAGTGCGTCCAAGAACCCTTTCCTGGCTTCAGTGATGGCTCCCCTATCCACAGCGATGCACGACTCGCGCCTGCAAACCACTTCGATACCGGAAATCCGCGCGCGGGCGCGTAAATTCCACGCGCAACTTATTGATGCGATTGAACAGTCGGATGCTCAAAGAGCCAAAGACACCATGCGCGCACACATGACCCAAACGCGCGACGACATCAAGAAGTACATCACCGAGTAGACTCCGATCCCCCCATAAACACCGACGCAAGTAAGCCCTCATA
>DUQT01000015.1 GCA_012837655.1 Actinomyces sp.
AATGTGCCGGCATGCGGACCTTCGAACACCTTCATGTTCAACGCGAGCTGTTCGAAAAGCGGAATCGCCACTGCTCCCAGTCGATCCTCGCGTGTAATCGCTTTTGCAGTCACGCGTTCCACTGCGGACGGAGGTAACTGAACCAGGTCTGCCGGAAACTGCATAACCATTGAACGTTGCGGTTGCGGATAATCCAGCGAGTAAGGAACGCGGGAATGATAAATTGCAAGGCTTCCGGGAGCCAACACGCACTCGCGTTCAAACTGGTTTAGGACTGTATAGCCCTCGATTTGCAGACTCAACTTGTATGTACGTGGATCGGTTTCGTGAATCGAAGACGCATCGCGCAAAACCTTATGTGGTGGGGTAGTCATGTCGAACAGGTGAATGTCACCCACACTGTTGTGCTCGATCTGAGCTCGAAAATCGTCCACGTGAGGAGTGATAGTCATCTTTCCGAACTGTTGCGAGGCTTGCGCCCTCCATTCTGAAATTTCAACTTCCATGTTTCCCTCCACGTTGAGGCAAGCAGAATCAGACAACTTTTATGCGCCTAGCGTCAAGGCTAGGCAATCAACTCTAGCAATACTACTCGTACAGTAACCCTCGGAAAGTAGGTAACAATGACGTCCTCCGCTTCTGATCTCCTTGCAGCCATCCAGGCAGATGCTGGTCCTGGCCAAGAGGTTCACGACCCCGCAACCGGTGAACTGATCGGTTACGCGCCGATTCATGCGGTTGAAGATCTCAACAACGCTGTTGAAGCAGCCCGCGCAGCACAGCCCGCATTTGAGGCTCTCGGCCACGCAAAGCGTTCAGAGCTTCTGCACGCCGCCGCCGACGCAATTGAGGAAAACGCTGAAGCGCTTGCATACATTCTTTCTCGCGAGCAAGGCAAGCCGCTCGACGGCCCTAACGCCCGTTTCGAGGTTGGCGCATGTTCCGCATGGCTACGCGCCGCAGCAGATACCCCGCTAGAAACCGAAACGATCCTTGACGACGAGACCGGCCGCGCCACCATCACCTACCGGGCACTCGGCGTGGTTGGAGCAATCGGCCCGTGGAACTGGCCGATGATGATCACGGTGTGGCAGATCGCTGGATCCCTGCGTATGGGCAACACGGTCGTAGTGAAGCCGTCAGAGTACACACCGCTGTCCGTCCTCGCCCTCATTCATGTAATTAATACGGCACTGCCCGAAAACGTCCTGCAGGTCGTTGCGGGTGGCCGTGATGTGGGCGCCGCAATGTCCACCAACGAGGGCTTCGACAAGATCATGTTCACCGGCTCCACCGCGACCGGCAAGAAAATCGTTGAGTCGTCCGCTTCGAACCTGCCGCGCCTAACCATGGAGCTTGGCGGCAATGACGCGGGAATCGTCCTCGACGACGTAGATCCAAAGGCAATCGCGGAAGACCTGTTCTGGGGCGCCTTCATCAACACCGGTCAGACGTGTGCGGCAATGAAGCGCCTGTACGTGCCCGATTCGATTTACGACGAGGTCGTCGCTGCGCTCGTCGACGTCGCAAAGGCCATGCCGATGGGTGTCGGCATCGAGGGTGGCAACGTGCTCGGCCCGCTACAGAACAAGGCACAGTTCGACATCGTTGACCGTTTGGTCAAGTCGGCCGTCGAGGACGGAGCTACGATCGCTCTGGGTGGAAACCCCGACTACGACGCACCAGGCTACTTCTACCCGACGACGATCGTTACGGATATTTCGCCGGATAACGACCTCGTGGTGGAGGAGCAGTTCGGTCCGGCGCTACCAATCATTCGCTACAACGACATCGAAGAGGCCATCGCTGAGGCGAACAAGCTCGACGTTGGACTCGGTTCCTCGGTTTGGTCTTCGGATCGCGATCGTGCGCTCGAAGTTGCATCACGCATCGTCGCTGGAACCACGTGGATCAACTCCCACGGTGGTGTTGACCCGCGCGTACCGTTCGGTGGCGTGAAGAGCTCCGGTTACGGCCTCGAATTCGGTGCGGAAGGCCTGAAGGCAGTTGGTCGCCCGCACGTGATCAACGGCTAGAGGTTAATACGTAGATCTCTATTTAGGAATCGGCCCAGGCTTTATGCTTGGGCCGATTTCTTGTTTGGTTGTTGAGGATGGACTCGTTCTTGGAGTCTTGTTTGTGCGTTGGCGACGCGACTTTTCGCGTGTGCTTGGGTGATCTCGTGCGGTTTTCCCAGCTGGTGGTCACATCGGGGCGACGTTTGGTTTCTCGTAACCGCGTTTTGTTAGTATGCATCCGTGTTTGATGCGAAATCTCTGGATTCTGGCGCCCGCCGGATTGTGGCGTGGGTAGCTGCGATTAACCTCTTTGGGTTCCTGATTGAGCTGGTTGTAGCTTCAATTATTGGTTCTGCGGCGCTGTTTGCTGACGCGGCGGACTTTTTGGAAGACTTCTTGATCAACATGCTGGTGGTCACCGCGCTAGGCTGGTCAGTGGCTAGTAGGCGCAAGGC
>DUQT01000151.1 GCA_012837655.1 Actinomyces sp.
CAACTGCTTACACGACGTCCTCAGCAGACTTGTCCTGCTGAGCAGCCACAGCCGCGGCGACAGCGCCTTCAACCAGTGGACCGTCCGCAAAATAGGCAGGTTCGTCCTCCAAGAAATCTAGGACTGATTCCACTGTCAGGGTCGCTGATCCCAGATCAGTAAGGATGACGACCGGACCATTTTCGAGGAGTTCGTTCACGGTCTTGTCGACGAGGTCGTAGGAAGTTCCGATACCTCCGTCAGCGGTTCCGCCGGCGGGCTTGATTACTACGTCTGGAGCCATTTGCTCGGCGACTTCAACGACGCCAAGCGCAAGATTCTTCGAGTGAGAAACGATAACGAGGCTAACTTTAGCCATCTAGCGCCTCCACGGCTTGCTCAAGCAGGATCGCTGAAGAGACGGCACCCGGGTCCAGGTGTCCGATTGAACGTTCTCCCAGGTAAGACGCGCGTCCTTTAGTTGCTTTCATGGGTTTGGTTGCTTCGGCACCTTCGCGAGCTGCTGCCGCGGCGGCGTGAAGAGCATCTTCAGCGCTGGCACCATCATCGGCAGCCTCACGGGCCGCCTTCGCTGCAGGAGCCCACGCATCCACCATGGTTTTCTCGCCCTCCGTCGCCTTGCCGCGGGCTTGGATACCACCCAGTGCGGCTTCTAGCAATGCCGCTACGTCATTCGCTTCGAGCTGCTCAACGCCATCACACGCCTTTGCTGCACGCAGGTAGGCGGTTCCGTACAGCGGCCCAGCGGCACCGCCAACGGTTGACATGAGGGTCTTTGCGACCATCTTTAATGCGGACTGGATGTCTACAGGCTCATCCTTATCGATTGCTTTGCCCACGCCAACGAATCCACGGTCCATGTTTTCACCGTGGTCACCGTCACCGATTTTGCGGTCAAGATCAATCAGCTCAATGCGAGCGTCAGATATTGCCTGCTGGCTGTTCTTAATCCAAGCCAGAACCCACTGGGTATCCAAGCTCATTGGTTTTACATCCCCTTCCGGTATGCCGGAGTGTTGACCGGCGCGTCAAACAGTTCAAGCATGTCGTCTTGCAAACGCAAAAGTGTGAGCGACGCGCCCGGCATTTCAAGACTCGTTACGTAGTTTCCGACGAGCGTGCGAACAGCGTTGATTTCATCTGCCTTTAGCAGTTCCTGCACCTTGCGGTTCACAATGTACAGTTCTGAAAGCGGCGTTCCACCCATTCCATTTACGAGGACGATGACGTCATCGCCAGTTTCAAATGGTAGATCTTCGCGGACCTTCGCATAAAGTTCGGTTACGAGCTCATCTGCTGGCTTCATTTCGGTGCGGCGGTATCCGGGTTCGCCGTGGATTCCGATACCCATTTCGACCTCGGTATCGCCAAGTTCGAATGATGGCTCTCCCGCGTGCGGGACTGTACAGGGGCCAAGTGCAAGGCCCATGGAGCGCATGTTGTTGTTGACGGCCTGCGCTATCTGGGTGACGGTTTCCAGGTCGTCACCGCGTTCAGCAGCTGCGCCCGCGATCTTTTCTACAAGCATGGTGCCCGCAACACCGCGGCGACCGGCTGTGTAGAGCGAATCTTCTACAGCGACGTCATCGTTGACGATCACGGACTTCACTTCGATGTCATCCATCTCTGCGAGTTCCGCGGCTGTTTCGAAGTTTAAAACATCGCCCGTGTAGTTCTTTACGATGTGCAGTACGCCAGCTCCACGGTCTACTGCCTTGGTGGCTTCCTGAATCGGGTCTGGCGTGGGAGACGTAAATACTGCACCGGGAACCGCGGCGTCTAGCATGCCGTATCCAACGAATCCGCCGTGAAGGGGCTCGTGGCCGGAGCCGCCACCGGAAACGATGCCCACCTTTCCTTCGGCTTTAGGTTCGGCTCTGACGATGTAGGTCGGATCGAAATTGACCTTCACGAGATCGGCGTGTGCCAGCTCGAAGCCTTCCAGTGATTCGTTTACGACGTCGTGTACATCATTGATTAGCTTTTTCACGTTGCATCCTCACAATCGCTGTTTGGGAAAAGCCCAGGTCAAGCCAATTGTGACACGTGTTTGTCTGATGCACCACATGTTGAAGTATCAGTCACATAGACACCACGGGCAATAGGGTGAATCCTTCTAGCTCACTCGTAATGAACTGCAGGCCTGCTGCGAGTGGCTTGCTGGACTTCTCTCAACCAGGCATGTAGGCGAAGCGCATTAGCACAGGCCTGGTGAGAAGAGAGATGACGTAAATACCGGCAGCGAGTTGAAACATGAAACTTGATAGGCGTTTAAGGTCAATTTTCTGCTTGCTATTTGCAAGATAACCCATCCGTCGAGGCAGAACATATTTATTGGTCCTGCTTTGTTCCTAGTAGGAGCGTGTGGAGTGGCCTATATTTTAGGTCCAGTTGGTTTGAGTGTTGGCCGTGTTTTGTTCTTTCCATTTTTCCGCATACTGTCGCGGTCTGAGGTAGCCCAAAGAGGAGTGCGGGCGGCATTCATTGTACGGCCGTGACCATTGTTGCAAGAGAACGCGAGCGTGGGCCAGGTTTTCGATGTTGTTGTCTTCGTAGAGCTCATCGCGCGTCCGGTTATGGAAAGATTCAACAAACCCGTTATGGCCTGGGCTGACCCGGTGGAATGAATGCCTGGATAGTGTCATCCTCACCGGCCCAGTCTTGAAGGGCTTTTGAGATGAATTCCGGCCCGTTATCCATCCAGATCACCCGAGGCCGAGAGCCATTTTCAAGACATGCAAGGTCAAGGAGCTCGATCACGGGTTATAGGACAAATTGGGTTGCTGGGGGGTAGTCCCAGGTGTTGTTATATGGGGTTCGGTGGTGTAGTTCGTTCCATGCGATGGCGTCTTCCCATTTTGGGATTATCCCGTTGGTTTGGTGTTCAAGGGTGGCTTTTTGCCAGGCGGGGTCGCAAAACGTGAATATCACGCCACGACTGATGAGCTCGTTAATACTGTTACGCACTCTGACTAGGCGCTCATGAGTGTAGACCCACCCTGTAGGGGTGAGAGTTTTCTCGGCTAGGAAATCACTCCAGTACTGGCCCCAGGCTTGATAGTTAGCCAGCCAGGCCAGTGCCTGGTCAGTGTTTTTGACCCTTAACAGCTGCTTTCCTAATAAGTACAACTCTTTAGAGGCTGGTAGTTTCGGGCGCATAGTAGTGGCGTGGCGGATTTGAGTCAAGACGTGGAAAGTACACCTTTGATGCTCACTATCAGGCCACACTCGGCGCAACGCTTTTTCGAACCCGCCACCACCATCAGAGACCACCAGTAATGGTACGTTTGCGCTGATTAGCACTGCGTGAAAGCCCCACTATGCGACAAGCAAGTCTTTGCCAGTAGCCCAGCTCAGCCAGATGCCAAACAGCATCATGGGGGCGAGCTGGGCTTAGAAGTTTCCCTGCAGCAGTTACTTCCAAGCAGCTTTCTCCAGCTCTGCCTGGTCAAGCAGGCGTTTAAGGCGCAAGTTCTCCTCGTTCATTTTCTGATGAGCCAGCGAGATTAGGTGATTGGCAGCCTACACGTGTTCGTTTGAATAACCGAATCAAGTAGCCTGCCATGAAAATAATGGCAGGAGTCCCGTACAGCCCACACAAATTAATACCTGAAGATGACGGGTAGATTGGGTACCAGATGTCGTATCCGGCTGCTAGTGGGCTTCCTCTCATGGCAAGCCAGTGCGCTAAAACGTCAGCGATCAAACCCGAAAAGTACAGAAGAATTGATAAAACGACAAGGCGCAACGGCCGTTTCTCTACAGGAATACTTCGGGTCAGGACAAGCGCCGTGACCGCGATAATAATCGGTGAACCGAGCACGAATGGGAATAAAATCCATGTAAGTGCCGGGACGCGGAAAACTGTCTGAAATCCTAATACACACGATCCATAGATTGCTACGGTTTTCATCGTGTTACGCATTGGTTGCTCTTGTTCATAAAAGCTTATTTCTGTGTCTAAAGTCAGTCTACCGGTGCATTTGAGGCGACATAGTACTTGCAGACCTGTCAATCCGGCATAAAAGGGGACATTCTGTGGCGAAAGACGGTATTAGTTGTGGCGGTCGCCGTGTGTCGGTTCGGTCAGAAGTTGGCGAATTAATAGCTGGCCCTAAGACCGAGAAGCCGGCAAATTGGCATCGGCTCAGTTTAGTTGACAGTTTACAAGCAGGCCGAATGTAAAGCTTTGCTTGTTTACAGCGAGCCTGGCTACCCATTCGACGTCAAGATCAGCGGCCTGCACCACAAATGGGTGCAGGCTGCCAGATCGAAACAGTTCCCAGGCGCTACTCAGCTGTATAGGTAGTAGCCAGGAACGTCCTGCTTATGTTTACTTGGGTTTCTTTTCGTCGTGCACGATCAGTTCACGTGCGTTGCCGGCAAGGACGACCGAACCGAGGATCACAACACCGTTGGATCCAGCCGGATCGTTGTTAAGTTCGGTTCGTTCTACGCCCTTGTCGATCGCGTCTAGTAGGGAAGGTTCCACAAAAACGCGGTCCTCCCCAAACACGTCACGAGCGATCGTGGCGATTTCATCTACGTCCATCGCGCGAACATTGTCCATCGAAGTAACTACGATTTCATCGATGGCGGGCTCCAGTTCCGCCAGAGTCGCCTCCACGTTCTTGTCCGCCATCGCAGAGTAAACCGCCACAACGTTCGTGTAGTCAAACGACTCCTCTAACGCCTCCACAACCGCGCGCGCACCATGCGGATTATGCGCCGCATCAATAATAATCGAGGGCGAAGTTCGCACCACTTCCAGTCGACCCGGCGACGTCGCAGTGGCAAACCCTTCTTCCACGATTGCGGGCTCGATCGCTCGACCACCGTTGAACGCTTCAACGGCTGCGAGTGCCAGCACAGCGTTTTCAGCTTGGTGTGCACCAAATAGTGGCACAAAAATATCGTTGTAGCGCGCGGCCGGAGTCTCAATAGAAACCACCTGTCCACCCACACCGAGCTTGCGATCACGAAGATGTAGGTCTTCACCAACAACGCGTAGCACAGCTCCGACCTCGGCGGCCTTGGAACGGATTATTTCCATAACTTCCGGTTCCTGTTTGGCGCTGATTACGAAACTGTCCGGCTTGATGATGCCAACTTTTTCCTTAGCGATGTCGGTCAGTGACGATCCCAACCACTTTTCGTGATCGTGCGCAATAGGGGTTAGCACTGCAACGTCTGCGTCGATGACGTTGGTGGCGTCCCACTCGCCGCCCATGCCGACCTCGATTACTGCGGCGTCAACGGGTACATCCGCGAATCCCGCGAGCGCGGTGACTGTTAGCACCTCGAAGAAGGACATTCGCGGGTTGTCGTGACGACGGGAGTGCTCGTCAACCAAAGAGAGGTAGGGAGCAACGTCCTCATACATTTCGACGAATTCGGCTTCGGAAACGGGCTTGTCGTTGACCGATATGCGTTCGCGCATGGTGTGCAGGTGCGGGCTGGTGTAGCGGCCCACCTTGCGGCCAGACGCCTGTAGCAGGGATGCAATCATCCGCGCGGTTGACGTTTTTCCGTTCGTTCCCGTCAGGTGCACCGATCGGTACATGTTCTGTGGGTCGCCAAGGATATTCATGGCCATTGCGACGCGTTCCAGGCTGGGCTGGATCTTGTGCTCGGGCATGCGTCGAAGGATTTCGTGTTCGATGCGTTCATAGCGAGCGCCGATAGCCAGGTCAGATTGCGACAGGTTGGTACTGTCGTACGAATCTGCCTCGCCAGCGTCGCCATCCAGGTCGGGTTCGTCCACGTCCGCGAGCGCCTCTTCGAGATTTTCGTCAGGGGTCATGTGCATTTGGCTCATGACTTCCTTCAGATCCTTTGAGACGTCGCGGTTCATGACGTCCTCAACGATGTGTTCCGGAGTTTCCTCCCCATCCTGGTCGGGGAGGTCCTCCGGATCTAACGACTCCGGCTCAAACTGAAACGGGTCGCGATTTGATGAGTCTCTCACTAGATCTTCTCCACAAAGACTTCAAGCTCGTCAGCACCGCCCTCGACGGACATTTCCAGTGCGAGGGTTTCGTGCTTAATCATTTCAGCATGGCTTTCAAGCGCGGCCACCCTGTCATCCGAGGTGCGAAGCTTCAGCTTGATGCGGTCGGCTACGTGCAGGCCGGTTGCCTTGCGTTCATCCTGGACGGAGCGGACGGCGTCGCGAGCGTAACCTTCGGCTTCGAGCTCATCATCGATCGTGGTGTCGAGGACGATGAACGATCCTGAAGACAGCACGTTCGCGGACTGGCCCTCCTCAGCTTCGACCTTGGTGGACAGTGAGGCCTGGCCGCTCGCAAGTGATAGGCGGACCGGCTCGCCGTCAACAAGGACGTCCGGGAACAGGACCGTTTCACCGTCAGTTTCCCACTTGCCCTGCTTCTGAGCTGCGAACAGCTTAGAGGTAAAGCGGCGAACTTCCGGCGAGAACTCGCGCGGATTGAGCTTGAGCTCCTGCGTGGCCTTCAGCCCGGATTCCGACGGGGTCTGAAGGGTCACGTTCTTGACGTTGATCTCCGAAGCTATCAGGTCCGCATATGTTTCCAGGTCGCGAGCGCGTTCCGAAACGACCGTCAGGTCGCGCAGCGGCTGGCGCACGCGGATCTGCTCGGTCTTACGCAGAGCGTGTGCGCCGGACACGACATTGCGAACCTCGTCCATTGTGGCAACAAGGTCATCATCTGCCCACGCGTCACCCAGCTGCGGGTAGTCCTCCAGGTGGACGGACTCGCCACCCGTCAGGCCGCGCCAGATTTCTTCAGTCACAAGCGGTAGCAGCGGTGCAGCAACGCGCATTAGAACTTCGAGGGCGGTGTAGAGCGTGTCAAACGCTGATTCTTCCTCATCCCAGAAGCGCTGACGCGAGGTGCGCACGTACCAGTTGGTCAGCAGGTCCAGGTAGTCACGCACATGTCCAGCGGCTGTTGGAATGTCGTACTTATCCTGGGCTTCCTCAACTGCTACAGCCAGGTCGCGGGTACGGGCCAGCAGGTAGCGGTCCATAACCGGAAGCTTTGCGACTGCTTCAGCGTCATCCGTTGGGATTGGCTTTGCCAGGTAGCCCTCCCCCTTGTTGGCTGTACCTGCGTACAGGGCGAAGAAGTACCAGGTGTTCCACAGCGGCAGGATGATCTGGCGAACCGTGTCACGGATGCCAGCTTCGGTGACGATCAGGTTTCCGCCGCGAACAACTGAAGACGACATCAGGAACCAGCGCATTGCGTCAGAACCGTATGCGTCAAACACGCCGTTCACGTCCGGATAGTTGCGCAAGGACTTAGACATCTTGCGGCCATCGTCACCCAGCACAATGCCGTGTGAGATCACCGACCTGAATGCCGGGCAGTCAAACAGTGCCGTGGAGATTACGTGCATCGTGTAGAACCAGCCGCGGGTCTGGCCGATGTACTCAACGATGAAGTCACCCGGGAAGTGGTTTTCAAACCAATCCTGGTTTTCAAACGGGTAGTGCACCTGCGCAAACGACATCGAACCGGATTCAAACCAGCAGTCTAAGACGTCGGGGATGCGACGCATCATTGACTTACCCGTCGGGTCATCCGGGTTCGGACGAACCAGGGTGTCAATCCACGGGCGGTGCAGGTCTTTCACCTCTTGACCGAAGTCCCTCTCGAGCTCTTCGAGGGACCCGTACACGTCAACGCGCGGGTACTCGGGGTTGTCCGACTTCCACACGGGAATCGGCGCGCCCCAGAATCGGTTACGTGAGATCGACCAGTCGCGAGCACCTTCCAGCCACTTGCCGAACTGGCCGTCCTTAACGTGTTCAGGTACCCACGTGATCTGCTGGTTTAGTTCAACCATGCGGTCGCGGATCTTCGTGACCTCAACGAACCAGGAGGACACGGCCTTGTAGATTAGCGGCTTGCGGCAACGCCAGCAGTGTGGGTACGAGTGCTCGTACGACTGCTGACGGACCAGCACTGCGCGTTCGTTTTCTGGGCGGCGAGCCAGCGGACCCGAACCGTCGCGCAGATCCACAGTTATCGGCTTGTTCGCTTCAAATACCTGCATGCCCTTATAGTCTGGGACTTCCGCAGTGAATCGAGCGCCTTCATCGACAGGAACAACGGTCTTGATGCCGTTCTCATTGGAGATGTTCGCATCGTCCTCGCCAAATGCAGGTGCGATGTGCACAAGTCCAGTTCCGTCTTCGGTGGTCACAAAGTCACCGGCGATGATGTGGAAAGCGTTCGGCCCAGGAACGTCCTCGTCATTAATGAAGTAATCAAAGATAGGTGCGTATTTGCGGCCGACAAGGTCGCTTCCCTTGAACTTTGCGACAACTTCAGGCTCTTCGCCCAGTTCGCGCGCGTACGACGCAACCAAGTCTTTTGCGAGGATGACCTTTTCCCCTGCTAGGTCACCTTCTGCGGGCGTGACGGTTACGTAATCGACGTCGGGTGCGACTGCGATCGCAAGGTTCGACGGGAGTGTCCACGGAGTCGTCGTCCAAATCAGCGCGAGCTCACCGGTTTCAAGGCGCAGACCAACGGTTAGCGAGTTGTCCTGACGATCCTGATAAACGTCGTCATCCATGGACAGCTCATGGTTTGAAAGCGGTGTCTGGTCATTCCAACAGTACGGCAGGACGCGGTAGCCCTCGTAGGCTAGGCCCTTGTCGTAGAGGGTTTTGAACGCCCAGATGACGGACTCCATGTAGTCCATATCCAGCGTCTTGTAGTCATTCTTGAAGTCAACCCAGCGAGCCTGACGGGTTACGTATTCTTCCCATTCGTCCGTGTAGCGAAGCACGGAGGAGCGGCAAGCATCATTGAACGGACCAATACCCATGCCGTCGGGGCCGTCGATTTCTTCCTTGGATTCGATGCCAAGGATCCGTTCGGCTTCCAACTCGGCGGGCAGGCCGTGCGTGTCCCAGCCGAAGCGACGCTCAACGCGGTGTCCCTTCATCGTCTGGTAGCGTCCGACGATGTCTTTCACATAGCCGGTTAGCAGGTGCCCGTAGTGCGGAAGTCCGTTTGCGAACGGAGGGCCATCGTAAAACACGAACTCGTTCGAACCGCGGTCACCACGAGGGCGCTGCTCGACGGATTTCTTGAACGTGTCGTTTTCTTTCCAGTACTGAAGGATCTCTTCTTCGATCTTCGGGAAAGATGGGGATGCAACAACATCACCGGCACGGTGCAGGGGGTAGTGCTTGCTCATTGAAATGTTCCGTCCTCAGGTTCACATTTTCGAGGACGTCTCCTGCCCGGTTGGGCGGGTGCGCGGTACCACCTCGCTTGCCAGTTGCCTGGCCGCTTGTAACTGCTGTCACGGGCTTACCCGTCCGGTTCTACTGGGTGTTTTCCATCCTCGAGGGCGGAGCTTGCAAGCTCGTTTTCGAGGAAGGTTTCACTTTTCTTCCGAAGGCTCATCGGTGATACCCGGTTGCCCGGCCGAATCTTCGCCATGTGCGGCCTAGTGTAGTCCGCCTGCCTGGAAACTTCGATATCGGATCAAGTGGGATCCACCACTACCAGCTGCCGGGCCTCTACCGTTTTAGTTCGCCACTGTCGAGCCGAGCAGGTAATCGATGACGTCCGCGGCTGGAACCGCCTGGCATTCTGTGTAGCCAGTGCCCGCCCACAGGTGCAGGTTCTCCGGATCACCGGCCTGCCTCGCCCGCGCCTTCACTTTCGATGTCAGCGTATTAACCGCCGGGTAAAGTGCCGGTGCCATGTCGGAATACTTCAGCGCAAACTCATTCTTAATCGTGCGCGCAAGCTTGCCAGAAAACGCGCGCGTCATCATCGTTCCGCGATCCTTCAGCTCTAGTAAAGCCTTCCGATGCGTATCGTTTGTGCCGGCCTCCTCGGCCGTCATGAAGAGCGTGCCCACCTGAACAGCGTCCGCTCCCCCGTCCAGTAGCGCAGCCACGTCCTCGGGCCCGGAAACGCCACCGGCGGCGATGAGCGGCAGGGTTGTCATTGCACGAACCTGCTTCACGAGGTCCAGCAAAGCCGCGTCCTCGGTACCATCTTCAATGCCGTCAAGTGCGGCGCGGTGACCGCCTGCGGAAATCGATTGAATGGCAACCGCGTCGGGTTCAAGTGCGAGGGCGGCCTTGATACCTGCGGGGGTGGTTGCCTGAAGCACGGTTAGGCAACCCGCGTCTTTGACGCGCTGCATGACTTCGACGCTGGGCAGGCCAAACGTGAATGAGACGACCGGCGGGGACGTTTCAACGACAACGTCGATTTTGGCGTAGTAGTCGTGGTTGGAGAAGTCGGGGAACTCTTGGAAATCTTCCGCGCTGCCTACGCCGTCATCGATGAGGAGCTGGCGAAAGTTGCGGTAGTTCTTGAACTCGACTTCAGATGCTAGTTTCCCCTGGTCGCCCTGCTTCGGTTGGCGGTAGTCGTTTGGAGGGACGAACACGTTGACACCGAACGGAGCATCAGTGAGGGCGCGAGTCTGGTCGATGCTCGTGCGGAAATCTTCCGCCGACATGTAACCAGCCGCCAAGAAACCGAGTGCCCCCTTCTGTGCCACCGCCGCACAGAGTTCTGGCGTGGACGGACCACCCGCCATTGGCGCGGCAATGATCGGGACCTCTAGGAGATCGTTGAAACTAGGCATCTACGCTTCCTCCTCGGATGGGAGCGCTCCGGTTGGAACGCTCGGGCTCGATTCGTCCGTGCTGGATTTGCCGGGGCGCACGGGCCCTTGCTGGACCCGCCAGGCGCACGGCCAGGCACCAGGGTCGCCACCAGACTACCGGGAAAGCAAACGG
>DUQT01000152.1 GCA_012837655.1 Actinomyces sp.
GACCTCGACCGCCCGCGCAGGCAAGCTCGAATGCGCCTACAGGCTTGGATGCGAGTTTTCCGCGTAATATTGGACATTCTAGGCAACAAAAATCCCGTGACAAACATGTTTTGTCACGGGAAAAATTTGTCGGGCTGGCGGGATTTGAACCCACGACCCCTTGACCCCCAGTCAAGTGCGCTACCAAGCTGCGCCACAGCCCGTGTGCTTTCGCAACAGGTTCGATTCTAACTTACAGCGCTGGATTTATGCCAATCGCTAGGTGAGTGGGTAATCACACCCGGCAGGTCAAACCTGCCGGGTGTGAGCAACATTTAGATCGAACGAATTGAAAGACTATCTTCCTTCTTCGCTTTACCGGCCACAAAGATTACAGCTACGGCCGCGAGTGCCACACCAACCAAGTCGGTTAGCGTATCGGGCGTCATCATTGTTAACCCTGAAACGAAGAACAGTAGTCTTACCGCCCACGGAACTTCCACCATCAGGTGACCTTCAATAGCTACTGCCAGCATCAGCACACCGAAGATTGCCGTTAGCGTTACGCTGATAGCGCCGACCCAGTCGGTGTCCTGCAGGAGCATTGCCGGGTTCAACACGAACATGAACGGAATCAGGTATCCCGCCAATGCAAGCCGCATTGACTGGAATCCTGTCTTCATGGGATCGTCACCAGATATGCCAGCCGCCGCGAAGGACGCAAGCGCAACCGGTGGCGTGATGTTCGCAAAGAGTCCGAAGTAGAACACGAACATGTGTGCAACCAGTGGTTCAACGCCGAGCTCACCCAGAGCAGGAGCAGCCATCGTTGAAGTAATAATGTAGGTCGGAATCGACGGAAGTCCCATACCGAGAATGATCGAAGCGATCATCGTCAAGACCAGGGACAGGATGATGCTTCCACCACCGAATGCAACGATTGCGTGAGCAAGCTTCACACCGAAACCAGTCAGCGTAACAACGCCAACAATGATGCCAACCGAAGCACATGCCACTGCAACCGAAACTGCAGTCTTCGCGCCAAGCTCCAGGGCTTCAAGAACTTCCTTCGGGGTCATACGCGTGGCGGGACGAAGCTCCGCCGTGATGACCGTCAGAATAATTGTCAGAAGCGCTGAATACAGGATCGTGCGGCCCGAGAAGAACAGCATGTAAATCAGGAAGAGTAACGGGATCAGCAGGTGACCGCGCTCCTTCAAGACCTCCTTTACTTGGGGCAGGTTCTCCCTAGAAATACCCTTCAAACCAGCTCGCGTGGCACGCAGGTGAACCTGCGCGATGATCGCCAAGTAGTACAGCAGTGCCGGGATGATCGCAGCAATTGCGATCTGCGTGTAGGGGATTCCCAGGGTCTCCGCCATGATGAATGCAGACGCACCCATGATTGGCGGCAAGATCTGGCCACCCACAGATGCGGTGGCTTCAACTGCACCCGCGAACCGAGCCTTATATCCCACCTTCTTCATAAGCGGAATCGTGAACGCACCGGTCGTCACAACGTTTGCAACAGCGGCACCGTTAATTGATCCGAGGAACCCGGACGCGATAACGGCAACCTTTGCCGGACCTCCACGAGTCTGGCCTGCGAGCGAGAGCGCGAAATCGTTAAAGAACTGCCCCATACCGGACTTTTGCAAGACCGCGCCAAACAGCACGAACAAGAAAATGTAGGAGGCTGAAACACCGATCGCGGTTCCATACACGCCCTCGGTTGTTAAATAAAGGAAGTTAATGACGTGGTCGACGCTGTATCCACGGTGACGGAAAATTCCCGGCATGTTGCGGCCAAACAGCGCGTACAGGATGAACAAGATCGCAAGCGCGGGCAGTGCCCACCCGGTTAGGCGCCTGGCGGCCTCAATCACAAGGACCACCAGAATCGCGCCGAATACGACGTCCATCGTGGTTGGATTACCCGCCCGGTTCACGATATCGATGTAGTTGACAATTACATACACCGAGGTCGCGACTGCGAGCCCTATGAGTATGAGGTCATAGAACGGAACCTTCGTCCGCGTGGCGTTTTTGAGCGGAGGGTAAAGAGCAAACGCAAGCACCAGGATTGCAGCTACGTGAATGGAACGGTGCTGCAGGATCGGGGGCGTTCCAAAGTAAGACGTCCACATGTGGTACAGCGAAAGCGCAATCGCGACAATGCTGATGATGAACGCGGCAGGGCGCCACTGGATGTCGCGCACCCTAGATTCACGGTCATATTGTTCGAGGATTTCCTGTTGGGATACCTCGGACGGCTCAGTTTCAGATCTGAGCTCATCGACCACTTCTTTAGTGGCCTTGTTGGGAGGGGTGGTCATGTTCACTCCGTTATCTTCAGTACAACGAACGCCCTATGTTCAATGTCGTCGGTGTCTATTTGATGGTCACCTACGCGAAGCGTGTGTTTCGTGGCGTGGGAGTGCACCCATCGAAGATCCTCAAATCTCTTGTTGATATTGCGCGTGTGGATCACGCCGTCTTCGATAGTGGTGATTCCTCCGGGGTCTCCATCGACTCCCGCTCCATATGACTTGATCGCAACCTCATCGAGGATCAACCCGTTTCCTTCAACGTGGTAGGTTTCCTGCCAAGGTTCATGCTCAATGGAATGAATCCACCGAAGCGTTACCGTCAAGCCGTCGTAGGCGTTCGTTTCGTAGTAGATTTGGCCAGTCTCCTGATTTTCAACAACCAGGGTTGGCCCACTTTGATTGGTCTGAAGCATCGCGATTGTGGCCGCGGCTGCAATGACAACCACGGCCACAAACGTGACGATCAGTGTCTTTCGCTTAGCTATTACAGGGCACCCTGCTCTTCGAAGTAGCGCTTAGCGCCGGGGTGCAGATCCACTGCCAGGCCGTCTTCAACAGAGTCCAAGGTGATGTTCTTGGCTGCATTGTGTGCCTGGTGAATCTTGTCCAGGTTTTCGAACAGGGCCTTGGTCAGCGCATACACCTGGTCATCCGACAGGGATGGGGATACCAGAAGCTGGTTCATAATCGAGGCCGTTGATACGTCCTCTTCTTCGTCGTAGGTTCCACCCGGAATGACGTCCTCATTGAAGAATGGATAGAGCTCGATGAGCTTCTTCATTCCATCACCCTCGATCGGGACGATCTTCACGTCGTGGGAGGTCACGAGGTCGAGAACAGAAGCGTTAGGCAGACCCGACGTTACGAATGCGGCGTCAACCTGACCGTTCTTCATCTGATCGATCGCGTCGGCATAGGACAGGTAGTCCTCGTTGATGTCGTCGTAAGTCATGTCGTGTGCTTCCAGAATCATGCGGGCGTTGAGTTCAACACCGGAGTTCTGGTCACCAACACCAATGCGCTTGCCCTTCATGTCCTCAACGGAGTTAATACCGGACTGCTCGGTGGTGACGATCTGGACGAAGTTCGGGTAGAGGGCAGTAATAGCCTTGAGGTCTGCGAGGCCTTCCTTGCCCTCGAAGGGACCGGTTCCTTCAACTGCCTGACGAGTAGCGTCACCCATTGCGAATGCGAGTTCAGCGCGGTCAGACGTGATTAGCTCGATGTTTTCGACAGAGGCGCCAGTTGCCTGCGGAGATGCGTCTGCTCCAAGTTCATCGGAGAACACTTGCGCCATCGTTGCAGCGATCTGGTAGTAGGGACCGGACGTTCCGCCCGCAGCAATTGTTACGAAATCTACGGATGCGTCACCGGAACCGCCGCCTTCCGCGTCGGCTCCACCATTCCCGCCGCCAGAACAGGCAGCAAGTGTAAGAGCGGCAGCAGCTGTCATTGCCATCATCAAGCGCTTACGCATAGTTATTTCCTCTCAGGTCGGTAAGGATCGGAGGACTATTCCTCCAGCGGCCTGTTAAGCACGCCAATGTGCGTGAGGTTTGGTCAACAGGTAGATGAAAACTAGCAATTGCGAAAAAAGGCGTCAATAGATGTACCGAAATGAGAGTCAATTTAAGAATCTAACACCTGTTAAGTGGCGTAAATCACTTAGGTAACCCTGCCTTCGTTATTTAATCGTTACATGCAAGAAGTTGTGAATAAGTCCGCATAAGTGGGGGATCGGGGTGACATTGGCGTAAGTTGTACAAGACCACTTGGTTAGTTGACTCAACTTTGTTAGTTGATTCCTCGACTTCACAGAGTCACTGACCAAAGCCAAAAACTATCTTTCCATGACAAGCCTTTTCAAAGGAGCTGCCATGACTGATTTCATCTCTTTGTTCGTAATCGTCGTAGTGGCGCTCTTAGCGCCCTTCATCTCACACCTAGTTCCCCGCAGTTACCTACCCGAAGTGGTGGTCCTAGTTGCTGGTGGAATGATCGTCGGCCCGAACGTCCTCGGGCTTATCGAAGTTACGGACGCGATAACCCTGCTGTCTGAGCTTGGCCTCGCATTCTTGTTCCTGCTCGCCGGATACGAAATCGACATCAACGAGATCAACGGCAAGAAGGGCGCGGTCGCTCTAGGCGCGTGGGTGCTGACGATGGGATTAGCGTTTGCCGCGGTCTCTGTGGTTACCGAAATGTCGCCGCTGTCCTATGAAGGATCCGCATTCGTAATCGCACTATCGGCAACCGCGCTTGGCACAATCATGCCGATCCTGAAGGAACGCGGCATCATGAACACGCCGGTGGGCAAGGCCGTGCTGGCACATGGAACGGTAGGCGAGGTCGGACCCATCATTGCGATGGCCATCCTTCTTTCAGTTCGATCGACCTTTGAGACGATCCTGCTGCTACTAGCATTTTTCGCGGTGGCAATAGTCATGGCGCTTGCACCGGGACCTATCCGGCGATTCGGAACCCGGATCGTGGACCTACTTCACTGGAAAGCCGAAACGACGGCACAAACCTCGATTCGACTCACAGTGGTTGTCCTCGTGGGGCTCGTTACCCTTGCATCAGTCTTCCAACTAGACGTTGTTCTGGGCGCGTTTGCCGCTGGCTTCATCATTCGCCGCGCAGTACCGCACGGGCGTGAGGAGCTGGAAAAGAAGCTGGAGGGCATCTCTTACGGCTTCTTCATCCCACTGTTCTTCATCGTTTCAGGTGCCGGCATTGATCCGGCGGCCGTCGGGGAAGCACCGGGTCTACTGATTGGTGTCCTTGGACTGCTACTTGCCGTGCGCGCAACATCGGTGTGGATTTCCACCTTCTTCTCGCCAAACAGCGCCGACTACAGTCGACGCGAACGCGCCACCATCGCGTTCTATGCAACGACCTCGCTACCAATAATCGTTGCCGTGTCACACGTTGCGATGAGCGTTGACGCGATGACTCAGGAGACCGCATCTGTCTTGATTGCGGCAGGCGCGCTGTCCGTACTGCTTATGCCGTTCCTGGCTGCACTTTCCGGAGCCGCGGCAGAATCTGCGCCCGTCGATTTCGCGATCGTGCAACTTCGTCGCCGCCACCGCGCTTCGCGACCGACCCAGCAGGCCAAGTCTCGCGGCAAGAAGGTCCGCCAAACTGGGCGCACGCGAAA
>DUQT01000153.1 GCA_012837655.1 Actinomyces sp.
CGAGTTCATCCCACGACGGAGGCGCAATGAAAATATATCTGGCTTCTGGCATCTTCTGACGGACCTGTCGAACTCCCGCAAGGTCAATTTCAAGCAGCGCGGGACGTCCTTCCGCCAACGCCTTTTCAATCGGAGCGCGCAACGTTCCATAATTGTTGAGGCCGTGAACGGTTGCCCATTCGAGTAACTGGTCCTCATCGATTAGGCGCTGGAAATCCTCGCGGGTCAGGAAGTGGTAGTGCTTGCCGTCAACCTCGCCGGGACGCGGAGGGCGCGTGGTCGCGGACACCGAAAGGTAGATGTCTGGATATTTTTCCAGTAGGCGGCCAACGACGGTCCCCTTCCCCACCGCGGTGGGGCCGGCAACCACAGTTAGTCGGGCGCGATCATTTTTTTCCGTCATGAAACCTGCCTCAAAGCTTGTTGAACCTGCTCAGTCGTCGCGGCCAGTGCCTGCGCCAGATCCTTTGGATCCGGGCCGGCGTTTAGAATGCCGCGCGAAGATGAGACCAGGATATTCAACTTGGAATCCTGCTTTGAAACCGAACCGCCCTGTGCGCCAAAACCTGGCATCAAGATCGGACCGCGATAGTCCTGCAACGCGTCGCGTACGACCTCCCCGCGATCCGCAATCGTCGCACCGATCACGACGCCGAAGGATCCAACTGGCTCCCCCGGGTTGTATTCGTCATTGCGCTCAGTCGTCCAGCGGATCACGCGTTCCGCTACCGAAATTCCGTCGCGAGTGGATCGTTGCAGCTCCGCACCTTCCGGATTCGAAGTCAGCGCTAGCGCGAACAGGCCCTTGCCATGCTCAGCCGCCAAAGCCGCCGTCGTGTCATACGCCGCGGGCCCCATGTAGGGCGAAACCGTAATCGCATCGGCCTCCAACGGAGCACCCGCCGGCAAGAACGCGTCCGCATAACCCGCCATCGTTGAACCAATATCGCCACGCTTCACGTCCAGCACAGTCAAGATTCCA
Source organism: Actinomyces sp. (assembly GCA_012837655.1). Classification (GTDB taxonomy): domain Bacteria; phylum Actinomycetota; class Actinomycetes; order Actinomycetales; family Actinomycetaceae; genus Gleimia. Next base: position 983 of record DUQT01000153.1, read on the forward strand.
CGCTCACGAGCGCTTCCAAGCACGTCCTCGAGAACCGCAAAACCCGCCGACCCGAACCGTTCAAAGAACGCGGACTGTGGCTTGATTGCGGCCGCATTTTCCAAACCGTCGAGGGCGCGGCTGGCGAACTCCTTCAAACCTGCCACGGAATCGGGTAGCCCCCACTTTTGAAGCAGGGCGGCGTGCGGGTCGATGCCCGCACACACCGGGCCGTGCTGCGCGATTGCGGCTTCAAGTCGCGCACCAAAAGACTCAACCATTAGGCACGCTCCGAAGCCGAGTGGCGCTCTTCGCGCTCGCGGTCGTATTCCTGCAGGGATTTCACGTCAAACGCGCCCTTTCGAATGACCTCGATAGCGCGAACTGCCGCGTTAAACGCCTGCATCGTCGTCACAATAGCCTTGCCGGATGAGGTCGTTGCGGCACGGATCTTGTAGCCGTCTCGCCTCTGTGACTGGCCCTGCGGGGTGTTGACGACCATGTCGATCTGACCGTCGTAGATCAGGTCAATGATGGTGGGCTCGCCCTCTTGGCGTTCAGATTCCTTAGCTACGACCTCGACGTCAATTCCGTTTCGACGCAGCACGGAAGCGGTTCCGGACGTGGCAAGCACGCGGAAGCCCATCTCGACTAGCTTCACGACGGGGAAAACGACGTTGCGCTTGTCGTGATCTGCGATCGAGATGAACACGGTTCCCTGCGTTGGTAGTCCACCAAATGCGGCAATCTGTGACTTCGCGAAGGCCGCGGGGAACGACTGGTCGTGGCCCATGACCTCACCGGTTGAGCGCATCTCGGGGCCAAGTAGCGTGTCGACGATTTCGCCCTTCTCATCGCGGAAGCGGTCAAACGGCAGCACGGCCTCCTTGACTGCAATCGGCTCTTCTATGTCGATTACAGACTGGTCGCGCTCTGGCAGTTCGCCGGCGGCGCGAAGGTCCGCAATGGTCTGTCCCATCTGAATCTTTGCAGCCGCACGGGCAAGCGAAACGCCCGAAGCCTTCGACGCAAACGGGACGGTGCGAGACGCTCGCGGGTTCGCTTCAATCACGTAGAGCACGTCGGACGCCAACGCGAACTGGATGTTTAGCAGACCGCGCACGCCCACGCCCTCAGCGATCGACTTGGTGGAACGCACGATTCGGTCAATCTGGCGCGAAGACAGGCTCATTGGCGGCATTACGCATGCGGAGTCACCGGAGTGGATTCCGGCCTCCTCAATGTGCTCCATGATTCCACCCATGAACAGGTCGGTGCCGTCGAACAGCGCGTCCACGTCAATCTCAACCGCGTCATCCAGGAACCGGTCGATCAGTAGCGGACCGTTCGCGAAAGATTCATCGCTTAGACGCTCCAAGTAGTCGTTCAGGCCGTCCTCGTCGTAAATAATTTCCATGCCACGACCACCCAGCACAAACGATGGGCGCACGAGCACCGGATACCCAACTTCTTCCGCCACTTCCAGTGCGGCCGCAGGCGTCGTGGCCGTGCCGTGTGCAGGTGCTGGTAGTCCAACATTGTCGAGGACGCGGCCGAACTCCTCGCGGTCTTCAGCCAGGTCGATTGATTCAGGTGTCGTCCCAACGATGGGTACGCCGGCGGCCTTTAGCTCGTTTGCAAGCGAAAGCGGGGTTTGACCACCCAGCTGCACCAGCATGCCTGCAACCGGGCCGGCGGCCTGTTCCGTCTCATAGATTTCAAGGACGTCCTCTAGAGTCAGCGGTTCAAAGTACAACCGGTCGGAAATGTCGTAGTCAGTGGACACGGTTTCCGGGTTGCAGTTGATCATGATCGTGTCGTAGTCATCTTCCAGGGCCATCGTGGCGTGCACGCACGAGTAGTCAAACTCAATGCCCTGCCCAATGCGGTTCGGACCGGAACCCAAAATGATGACGGCCGCACGGTCACGCTGTTCGATTTCTGAGGTTTCTTCATACGTCGAGTAGTAGTAGGGCGTTTCGGCCTCACACATACCAGCGCAAGTATCGACAGCCTTGTAGACCGGGTGGATGTTGTATGCGCGTCGAATCTCGCGAACGACTTCTTCCTTCATTCCACGAAGTGACGCGACCTGCGCATCTGAGAATCCGTGTCGCTTAGCTTCACGCAATACCTCTGCGGTCAGCGCATCGGCATCCATAACGGATCGCGCAGTTTCCTCAATCAGCTGCAGCTGGTCAATGAACCACGGATCGATTGCGGTAGCCTCAAAGATCTGCTCGGTTGTAGCGCCACCGCGAATGGCCTGCTGAACCTCAATGAGTCGATCCTCGGTTGGAGTGGACATGCTTTCCAAAAGTGCGTCCAGCTCGCCCTCGTTTGGAGCATCGCCATCCCAGTGGAAGGTGACGCCCTTCTTGTCGATGGATCGCTGTGCCTTTTGAAGCGCTTCGGTGAAGTTGCGGCCAATCGCCATGGCTTCACCAACGGACTTCATCGAGGTCGTCAGCGTGTTGTCCGAGGCCGGGAATTTCTCAAACGCAAAGCGCGGGACCTTCACTACGACGTAGTCGATGTCCTGAGAATCAGCGGCCGTGCGACCGGGCGCAATGTCGTTTTGGATTTCCTTGAGGTCGTAGCCGATGGCCAGGCGGGCGGCGATCTTCGCGATCGGAATGCCAGTCGCCTTTGAAGCCAGCGCAGAGGACCTGGATACGCGCGGGTTCATCTCAATAACCACGACGCGACCGTCCTTGGGATTTAGCGCGAACTGGATGTTGCAGCCACCCTGGTTCACGCCGACCTCGGCGATTACGTCGGTGCCGATTCGGTAGATGTTTTCCAGCTCTTCCTCGGTCAAGGTAAGCGCCGGAGCGATCGTGATCGAGTCGCCGGTGTGAACGCCAACCGGGTCCGCGTTCTCAATGGAGGTGATGACCATCGTTTCACCGCTGCGATCGCGGATTAGTTCAAGCTCAAGTTCTTTCCATCCCAGGATGGATTCTTCAAGCAGGACCTCGCTGGTGATCGAGTCGCGCAGACCGTGGCCGGCGAATCGGCGCAGTTCTTCCTCATCGTGAGCAAAGCCGGAGCCCAGTCCGCCCATTGTGAACGACGGGCGCACGACTAGCGGGTATCCCAGGTCTTCCGCGGCTTCCAGGGCTTCTTCAATGGTGTGCGCGATCCGGGATCGAGCGACCTCCGCCCCGCAACGCTCAACGACCTCTTTGAATTCTTCGCGGTCTTCACCGGCATTGATGGCTTCGTAGGTGGCGCCGATCATTTCGACGCCGTACTTTTCCAAAACGCCCTTCTCAACTAGACCCATGGCCGTGTTCAGCGCGGTCTGGCCACCAAGTGTTGGCAGGAGCGCGTCGGGACGTTCCTTCTCAATGATGCTTTCCACCACGTCAACCGTGATGGGTTCAATGTAGGTCGCATCCGCCATGTTGGGGTCAGTCATGATCGTTGCTGGGTTTGAGTTCACCAGCACGACGCGCATGCCCTCTTCTTTCAAGACGCGACAAGCCTGCGATCCAGAGTAGTCGAACTCGCACGCCTGCCCAATCACAATCGGGCCGGATCCGATCACGAGGACGGACTTAATATCGGTTCTCAGTGGCACTTGACTTCTCCGTTCTTGGCGGCCTTCACGCGCTCGACGAGCTCATTCACAATTGAGCGCGGAATTGGCGTGCTTTCCGACAAATCATCTAGCGCTTCGGGCAGACAGTCGCCTGAAAAGATTCCCACCCGGATTTCCGGATTCTTCACAGCAATGCGTGCAATCGCGCGCGTATCCACCTTTGCAACGGCAACGACACCATCATTTTCGAGGGCGGGGCGCAGATCCGCTTCAGCTTGCCAGCTTGATGTAATGCGGGTTGGCTCGCGCAGGATTAGTCCGGCTGCCTGGTATTTGTCTGACTTAGCAGCGCCCTCGTGAATACCAACGTTTCCAATGTGCGGGCTGGTGAAAAGCACGATTGCGCCGTGATTTTCTGGGTCGGTTAGGGCTTGCTGGTAGCCGGCGATTGACTTGTCGACTACGAGTCGGCCGCACGCGCAGCCCGTTGCGGCCCAGGAACATCCGCGGAAGATGTGGCCCTGATCGGTAACAAGTACAGCTGGATTCATCGGTCCTCCTTGGCAACAGGTTCGCCGTCGCGCACGGTAATTTCGCCGTGGTAAACGGTGTAGAGAACCTGACCCTTTAGGGTTTCGCCTGCGTAGGGCGTGTTGGTTGAACGGGTCCACTGATTATCGGGGTCAACGGCGCGTTCCACGGTCGGGTCAACGAAGGCGAGGTTGGCAAAGCTGCCGACCTCGATGGGCTGTCCCTGCGTGTCCGAAACGCGGCCGATTTCAGCCGGCTTTTCAGACATAACGCGAGCAATGTCGCGCCAGTTCATGCGGCCGGTATCAACCATTGTGGTAATCAAAACGGGGAGCGCGGTTTCCAGGCCGGTCATGCCGAACGCACCTGCCTGCCACTCGCAGTCCTTCTTCTCCAGCGGGTGCGGCGCGTGGTCGGTTCCAACCGTGTCAATCGTGCCGTCAGCGAGTGCTTCACGAAGAGCCTCAACGTCCTCCTGGCGGCGCAGCGGCGGATTCACCTTGAAGCGCGGATCGTAGCTGCGTGCCTTTTCTTCCGTGAGGTAAAGGTGATGCGGCGTGGCCTCCGCAGTTACGTTCACGCCCTTCTTCTTTGCGGAACGGATCTGCTCAACCGATCCCTTCGTTGACACGTGCAGCACGTGGTAGCGCGACCCGACATGCTCAGTCAGTGCGACGTCACGGGCAATGATTGCCTCCTCAGCAACCGCCGGCCAGCCTGCCAGACCAAGCTCAGAGGACAGCGGCGACTCATTCATCTGTGCGCCGTCAGTCATCTCGGGATCC
>DUQT01000154.1 GCA_012837655.1 Actinomyces sp.
AGTGGTCTCGACTCGAAAACTCGAGTCGAGACCACTTCTTTTTTGTGTGAAAACTATTTGCGCTTGAAGGCCGCCACCGCGGGGGCTCGCCCGGCTAATAGGTCAGCTTTCGCGCGCAAAGCGGGAAACTTCCACGCTCTAGTGGATCAGTTTCCGCGCCCCCGAAGGTCAGCTCTCGCGTTAAAGGCCAGCAACCGCGCTCTAGTAGGTCAGCTCCTGAAGGGGAAGGTCGGTGCCGTGGAGTGTTAGCTCGACGCCCTGATCCGTTACCCGCGCGTTAGTTATGGAAACGCCCTCGGGTAGTTGATTGATTGGGATTTCGGTGCCTGCGCTGGGTAGGACGGATCCCAAGTCGATGGAGTAGGCCCCGCCCAGGTCGGCGTTTTCAATGTTGAAAATAAATCCCCTGCCCGATTCTGAAACCTCGATAGAAGCCGAGGCCGTGATCGGGAACCCAAATACTTCAATGCTGAAAGCAAGAATGCCCGCATCCGTGCCGGACACAGCCACGCCCTCGTAACCCAAATCGTGAACGACCCGTTCGACAACTTCGAACGGTAGCGTGGCGGACGCGTCCAAGATTCGCGTTCGGTACGGCGCGTTTGGGTTCACCCCGTGCAGATTCACATCGAGGTCGGTGATGGTTACGGGGTCCATATCTTCGCGCGCGGGCGTCGTCAGGGAATCCGCAGTAATCTGCACATTTTCGAGGTCGTCATTGAGGACCTGGGTGAGGAACGGGAAACCCGCAATGGACGTGTCCAGGTTTGTGAACGAGGCCGCCGAGCTGATCTTGTCCTGCAGCATGGTTTCGGCCCGGTTGTGTGCCCAGCGGTCAACTCCGTAGAGTCCCGCCACGATCACGGCCACAATCACCAAGAAGGTGAAGAAGATGCGGGTTCCCCGCCCGCCAGGCTGGCTCACAGGCGATCCATCGTGTCCGGGTGAGAACCGCGACGCCCAGCATCGCCCTGGTCAAGTGATTGGATGGCTCTCATGTCTTCGGCGGTGAGTTCGAAATCGAACAGCTCGAAGTTTTCGCGCATACGCTCCTTGTGCATTGACTTCGGGAACACAATATCGCCACGCTGCAACGCCCAACGCAACGCAACCTGTGAAGCGGTCTTGCCGTACGGCTCACCGACCTTCGTCAGAACAGGGTCATCGACCACGTCGCCGCGGGCAAGCGGAGACCAGGCTTCAGTCACGATCTGATGCTTGTCATGGAAGGCATGCAGCTCAGGGATCTGCATGTACGGGTGCGACTCCACCTGGTTAACCATCGGCTTCACATCGCACTGATCCAAAATCGGTTGAATATGGTGTTCCAGGAAGTTAGACAGGCCAATCGAGCGTGCTCGCCCGTCCTCGTAAAATTCTTGCAACGTTTCCCACGTCTGGATGAAGTTGCCATCGTAAAGCGTCGGCAGTGGCCAGTGAATCAAGAAGAGGTCAACGTAGTCGACCTGCAGGTCCTCCAGCGACTTTTCGAAAGTCCTGCGCGCGTCGTCGGGCAGGTGGTTTCCGTTGTCGAGTTTCGTGGTTAGGAAGTATTCATCGCGCTTGAGGCCGGAGGCGCTAATACCGCGTCCAACCTCGAGTTCGTTGTGATACATCTGCGCGGTGTCGAAATGGCGGTAGCCGACCTCGGCACCCTCCTCTACGACGCGCTGAGCTTCCTCGGGCGGAACCTTGTACGTTCCCAGTCCTAACTGAGGAATTTCAAGGCCGTGGTACATCTTCACAGTAGGTACACCAAAATCAGTCATTATTTTCCTCCTTTAGTTTAAAGGCTACGGGCTTACCAGATAGTTGCAAGACCGTAGCGCAAATGTAAGACCGCGGGCCCGTAAACCATCACGGTCACGGGCCCGCGAACCCCAAGGCTACGGGCCTACGATCCGAACTGCAGGCTATACAGTTTCGCGTAGGCGCCGCCGCGTTCAAGTAGTTCTTCGTGGTTGCCCTGTTCGACAACGTCGCCGTCTTCCAAAACTAGGATGACATCCGCCGACCTGATCGTGGACAGGCGGTGCGCAATAACGAACGACGTTCGTCCCTCGCGCAGTTTTTCCATCGCTTCTTGGATGACCGCTTCCGTACGCGTATCGACCGAGGACGTTGCTTCGTCCAGGATCAATATTTGCGGATTGGAAATAAAGGCTCGCGCGATTGTGAGGAGCTGGCGTTCACCCTGGGAGAGGTTCGCGCCCTCGTCCTTCACGACCGTGTCGTAGCCTTCAGGCAGGTGGCAGATGAAGCCGTCGGCCTGGGCGGCGACTGCCGCAGCAACGACCTCTTCGCGGGTAACTTCGCGAGACGTACCGTACGCGATGTTCTCTGCGATCGTACCTTCGAATAGCCAGGTGTCCTGCAGAACCATTCCGATGCTGGAACGCAGATCGTCCTTATTGATGTTGGTGATCGGTTCACCGTTGATGGTGATGGCTCCGCCGTTCAGTTCGTAGAACCGCATGACTAGGTTCACGAGCGTGGTCTTACCGGCACCAGTCGGGCCGACGATTGCGACCATGTGGCCCGGCTCGACGGTCAGGGACAGATCATGAATGACAGTCTTTTCGGGTTCGTAGCCAAACTTGACGTGATCAAACTCGATCGTTGCATCAGCCAGATCAACTCCGCCCTCGCGCTTTTCTGCGTCTGGTTCCATTTCTTCAGAATCCAAGAACTCGAAAATACGTTCGGCAGACGCGACTGCGGACTGGACCAGTGAAGCCATCGAAGCCAAGGCCGCAATCGGGTGTGTGAATTGACGTGAATACTGAATAAACGCCTGGACAGCGCCCAAAGAGATCGCTCCCGAAGCGACCTGCAGGCCGCCGGCCACTGCGACCAGCACGTACGACATGTTCGAAACCAGCTGCATTGAAGGACGCATGAGCGAAGAAATCGCCTGCGCACGAGTTGCAGAGGTGAAGAGACGCTCGTTCTCCTGGTCAAACTTGCCCATGAAAGCGTCACGCATCCCAAAAGCCTGGACGACTTCGTGGCCGGTGTAGGCTTCCTCGACGATACCGCCCAAATCACCTGTTGCCTTCCACTGTTTGCGGAAGTAGGGCTGTGCTTTTTTCGCGATGAAACCAGCAACGACGCCGCCCAGAGGCACGACGATGATTGCAAGAATCGCGAGCCTCCACGAAATCCAAAACATCATGATCAGGATTCCGATGATCGTCAGGAGCCCTTCAAAGACCTGTGCAATCACCTGTTGCAATGATTGCGTCACATTGTCGACGTCGTTAGTTACACGCGACATGAGGTCACCGCGGCGACGCGAATCAATGAAGGAAAGCGGTAGCTTGTCGATCTTTGCCTGCACCTGGTTGCGCATGCGATAGCCGGTTTGCTGCACCATCATCCGGACAATGAGGCCAATCAGGTAGTGGAACAAAGCGGCGAGTGCGTAAACCGATGCCGCAATGATCAAGACCTTGGCGAGCGCGCCAAAATCAACACCGGATCCCGGCACAATCTCCATTGAAGCAAGCATGTCCGCAAGCTGAGTTTCGCCCTCAGCGCGTAGCTGCTCAACGTACTGCGCCTTCGTCATTCCCGCCGGAATGTAGCGGGCCGCGACACCATTGAAAATAATGTTCGTGCCGTCACCCAGTAGCTTCGGACCGGCAACGGTGAAAGCAACCGCCAGTGCGGTCAAAATCAGCGAGGCAGCAATGCGAACGTACTCCGGCCTCAGTTCCCTAAATAAGCGCTTCGTGGTGTCCCAAAAGTTTTCGCTCTTTTCCGGTCCGCGCGCTCCGTGGTGTGGACTCATTGGAGTACCTCCCCCGATTGTGACTCAACTATTTCGCGGTACAGCTGGCAGGAATCCAGCAGTTCCTCGTGCGTGCCAAGGCCCTGCATTCCGCCGTCACCGAGGACCAGAATCTGGTCAGCCTGAACGATCGAGGATGTCTTTTGCGACACGATAATCACCGCTGCCGACCCAACGTAATCGATTAGTCCATCGCGCAAACGCTGCTCGGTTTGTGCATCCAGTGCAGATAGTGAGTCGTCGAAAATATATAGGTCAGCCTCTCGATACAGCGCGCGAGCAATCGCCAAACGCTGCTTCTGGCCGCCCGAAAAGTTCTGGCCTCCGGCCTCGACCTCGGAATCAATGCCGTCTTCCAGGCGTGATACAAACTCCCACGCCTGCGCGCCCTTCAGCGCCCAAACCACCCGATCGCGGTCAACCTCGGCGTCCTTGAAGTGGCCAGCAACTGTGCTTGCAATAGTTCCAGAGAACAAATAAGCCTGCTGCGGCACCAGTGAAATCCGGCTTCGGACGTCGTCCAACGTGTAGTCCTTGATCGAGTGACCGTTCAGCGCAACTTCGCCCTCGGACACGTCAAATAAACGCGGCAAAATGTTTACCAGCGTGGATTTTCCAGACGCGGTCGGCCCAACGACGCCGGTTACAGTTCCGCGTTGAAAAGAAATGGATAGATTTTCGAGGACGGGCTCGCGTGCTCCCGGGTAGGCGACCGTGACGTCTTGGAGTGCGAACTCCGCGGGGCCGGAAACCTCCAGCGGGTTGTCTGTGACTTCCAAGTCGGACTTGGTGTTTAGGACCTCCATGATGCGCTTTGCCGACACGGAACCGCGTGGAACCATCACGAAAATAAATCCGGCCATCATCACGGACATGAAAATTTGCATCAGGTAATTAATGAAGGCGATCAGCGAACCTACCCCCATTGATCCCTGCTGAACCAGGTGTCCGCCAAACCAGATAACCGCAACCTGGGCCATCCAAATGATGAACTGGGTGGCCGGGAACATGAACGCGAACAGGTGCCCAATCTTGAGGGCGACGTCGCGAAGGTCAGCGTTGGCGTTCTGGTATTTTTGGCGCTCGGTATCTTGGCGCACGAACGCGCGAATCACGCGGACACCGGAGAGCTGCTCGCGCAAAGTCGTGTTCATCCGGTCGATCCGCGTCTGCTGGGTCCTAAACAGCGGGTGCATCCGAACCATGATGATCGCAACAATCAGGGCGATTAGCGGTACGACAATCAGGAGCAGTGTGGACATCTGGACGCTTTGACGAAGCGCCATGAAGACCGCTCCAACGCCCATCAGAGGCGCTGTCACAACGATTGTGAAAGTCATCATCGTGACCATCTGGATTTGTTGCACGTCATTCGTGTTGCGCGTGATCAAAGACGGCGGCCCGATCCTCGACAGCTGCGCCGTAGAGAACCTCTGCGCGTGATCAAACTGCTCCCTGCGCAGCCACCTGCCAAGTCCCATCGATGTTACAGCCGCAATAATGATCGCCGCGCCTGCCGTCAGAGCCTGCACCAGTGAAAAACCGACCATCACCGCACCAAGGCGCCAGATGACCGCGGTGTCTCCGACAACTACGCCCTCGTTAATAATGCGAGCATTCAAATCGGGGAGGAAAAGTGCCGCTACCACCGCGATTATTTGCAGTATGAAAATAGCAAGCACTGAAGGAATATGTTTGCGTAGATACCTCCACACTAGGCGAAACAGCATGTACTTCTCCTTTTTTCACTACGCGATTTTTCCAGCTTGTCACGAATCCGCGGCAAATGTTAGTCAGGAATAGTCAGGTGTGATAAGCCTCAATATTGGAGGGCGAGGCTGGCCACTCTTGGTGCATATCTGGCGCACTTGCGCAGGGCAAACATAGTAACTTTAAGGGATGGCTCCGCAAAATGCTTTTTCAAACACGCTCCTAAAAGTTGCCGTCCATTACATCTATGGGCGGGTAATGGAAATGCCTGTCGAAGAACTGGAAATTGAGGTTCGAGCGCGCCTTTCGGACGGGGCTGTACCCGATGAACTTGCCGCTGAGTTAGACCAGGCGATTGAAGAACTCGGCCTTGTGTTCTCAAATCTTGGAGTAAATGATTCCGACCGAGTCGCGGAAAAGATTTGCCACACGTCCCTGGGCGTGAGTGAACGCGTGAAAGAAAATAGTGCTGCAAAACTTTCAGTGTCGAAATATGACTGCGAGCGCAAACAGATTCTGGCCGAACTCGCCCTGAAGTCATCCAAGGGAGCTTTGCTGTGGCCACCGACTTCGCAAACCTTGATCTCTCGCATGGGCGGGAAGTGGACAACCGCAATGGAAGCGTGTGGGCTAGCTGCGTCCTCGGATGGAAAAATCGGGCGACGAAACGCCCGATTCACGCAGGAGGACAGGCAAAACGCGCTACGAAAATTCCTGCGCGATTGTGAAGAAAAAGGCGCGACCCCGTCCTATGCGGGGTACGCGAAGTGGGCGAAGGAACAGGGCGGCGTCCCATCAGCTGCGACGATTCGGCAGTCTTACGGAACCTGGCAGAAGGCCCTAGACCAGGTTTAGAGGCGACCTTCGTTTGTGTCGTATCCGCGAAGCTTGTCGAGGGCGCGGCGCTCGCGCTTGGTGGGACGGCCGGTTCCGCGAGCTCGTCTGGGGATAGACATCATCACGTAGGGGTCGGGGCGCGGCGGTGAATGGTCAATGTAGGCGGTTTGGGCGATGGGTGCACCAACGCGAGTTTTCAAGATTTTGGTGACCTCGAGGATGCGGTCGAAACCTTGGAAACGGTAGGTCACGGTGTCGCCTACGGTCACTTGCTGAGAGGGCTTCGCAGTGTAGCCATTAACTTTCACATGACCTGCTTTGCATGCGGCAGTCGCCTTGGAACGCGACTTGAGTTGGCGCACGCTCCAAAGCCAGGTGTCTACTCTGACGGATTGCTCACTCATATTCCCATGCTAACCCGGGTATGACATAGGGTTAAGACGTGTTCGAAATACTCTCGCAAAGCCCCATCCTGACGTTCTTTTTGGTGGTTGCGCTGGGTGCGGCATTTGGTCAAATCAAGTTTGGCCCGCTCAAGTTTGGAGCCGCCGGCGCACTTTTCGTTGGACTTGCTCTATCGGCTGCATACCCCGAGCTGGGCGAAAATATGACCCTGCTCCAGTCGATCGGCCTGGCCATGTTCACCTACACCGTAGGTGTCGCCGCTGGAGCTACTTTCACGCAGCAACTAAAGAACCAAGCGCCCCTAATGGGTGCAGCTGCGCTGACGACACTCATAGCCGGCATCGTGACCGTAGTGGGTGGCAAGCTGCTACAGGTTCCCGCGGAACTCGCAACGGGACTGTTCACAGGTGCGCTTACGTCTGCGCCCGCGCTGGACTCCGCGCTAAGAGTCACGGGATCCACAGCTCCGGGCGCTGGTTACGCGGTGGGTTACCCGTTCGGTGTAATCATCGGCATCATCATCGTTTCAATCGTTGTTGAACGACCCTGGAAGGGCGAGAAAGACACCCCGTCACTTGCCGGACAAGGACTGACTGCCCGCACAGCCCTCGTTCATAAGACTATTAACATTCGCCACGTTGAGCCGTGGGCGTGTCAAGACGTGCGCATGTCCTACCTGCGACGGGACGGAAAAACGCGCGTCGTAGTTCCTGGTGAAGAGCTACAACCTGACGACCTCGTCGTAGTCGTTGGGGAGGCGGACAGGGTTGAAGAGACCATCAATATTCTCGGTGAGCAGGCTTCTGAGCACATTGCTGATGACCGCCGCGATGTTGATTTTGAGAAGATCCGTGTTTCGGACACTGACCTAACTGGTCGAACCATTGCAGAACTAAATGTCCCGGTCCGTTTCGGGGGCGTCATCACTCGCGTGACGCGTGGCGACTTGGAACTGCTCGCCAAGGATGAGCTTCCGCTACAGCCCGGCGATGAAGTTTCCGTCGCTGTGCCTTCGGATCAGTTGAAGGGGATTCGTAAGTTCTTTGGTGACTCGGATACTCGCATCGCGGAGATCGACGCGCTTTCGTTTGGACTCGGAATGGTGCTCGGCCTGCTTGTTGGGCTCGTGTCGATTCCGATGCCGGGCGGAGCAATGTTCTCCCTGGGCGCCGCCGCTGGTCCGCTGGTCGTTGGAATTATCCTCGGCTCGTTGCGTCGCACGGGAAGCCTGATTTGGTCGATGCCAGAGTCGGTCAACCTTACGATCCGTCAACTTGGACTGCTGTTCTTCCTGGCAGCGCTTGGCCTGGGTGCCGGTTCTGAGTTCAAGGCAGTCGTCGTGACATCCCTGGGTTGGAAGGCCGCGATAGTGTCTTCCGCGATTGCGCTGTTCTCCGCGGGACTGCTGGGAATCCTCGGACGGTTCCTGAAACTGTCCGGCCCCCGTACAGCAGGTGGCGTCGCCGGCTTCCTCGGCCAGCCCGCAATCATGCAGGCCGCTACAAGCCGAGTAGCCGACGAACGCATCGAATCCGCCTACGCCGCCATTTTCGCAGCGGCGATCGTATTCAAGATCCTGCTCGTACCGGTTATCTATGCGTTCCTAAACTAAGCGCCCTTCCAGTACTCCTCTAGAACCTGCGACATAGCCAGGTGGTCCTTCACGTGGCTCATTTCGCGCGCGGAGTGCATGGACAGCAACCCGATTCCCACATCCACCGTGGTGATCCCCAGACGAGTCGCGGTCAGTGGGCCAATCGTGGAACCACACGGCACCGAGTTGTTTGAAACAAACGCCTGGTGGCTAATTCCAGCCGCTTCACACACGCGATTCCAAAGCGCAGTCCCAACCGCATCGGACGCGTAGCGCTGGTTCGCGTTCAGCTTCAGCATCGGCCCCGCGCCCGGCATCGGGTGGTTGTTCGGGTCGTGGCGCTCCGCGTAGTTCGGGTGCACAAAGTGGCCCGCATCCGCCGAAATACAGGTCGTTGTCGCCAACATGCGGTGGTAGCCGTCCTCATCCTTACCCAGGGCGGCAGCCAGGCGCCGCAGAACCGTTTCCAAAATCGGCCCCGAAGCTCCCGACCTCGTAGACGACCCGACTTCCTCGTGGTCAAACGCTGCAAACACGGCGATATCGGACAGGGATAGATCCGCCGCCTTCGTTGTAACCGCATCCGTGGACGCAGCGTCTGTGGGCGCAGCGTCTGTGGAATCGGCGCTCGCGGCCTTCGCGATCTTTTCCATCGCGACGAGCCCCGCGTGTACCGAAGACAAGTTATCCTGGCGTCCCGCGGCAAAGAATTCTTCGTTAGCTCCGAAACGGGCCGGTTTTTCAGTCGCAAAAGATACGAGGTCGTGGCCGACAATCTCATCTGCAGAATCCAGGCCGGCAAGTTCAGCCAGGTGATCAAAGATCGTCTGGTCGGATCCCAGCATCCAAATCGGTTGCATGTGCTTTTGACGGTCCAGCTTCAGCCCGTCGCTATTAATTTCACGATCTAAATGAATCGCTAGTTGCGGGATGCGCGCGATCGGACCCGTCGTTACCAGGTGCTCGTTTCCAGCACGATCGATGATCCGGCCGGCAAATCCGATCTCGCGGTCCAGCCACGAGTTCAGTAGCAAACCACCGTATAGTTCAACATCGATCTGCCCCCAACCGTCAGCCGTTGTCGAAGAGCCAGACGGTTTTATTTTCAAGCCGGGCGAATCCGTGTGGCAGCCAACGATCCTAAATGAGGACGCAGCCACGCCCTCGGGAATGAACCACGCCATAACGGCGCCGTCGCGGATGAAAAAATACCCGCCGGGTGAAGCTGTCATTGGGTCGGATTCGCAAACTTGCGAAAACCCGACAGCCTTCAAACGGCGGGTGATTTCTGCTGCTGCATGGTAGGACGACGGGGACTTGACGATGAAATCCCCGAAGTCCTCAACATGCTCGATTTCTGCTGGTTGTAGGTAAGTCATACCCTCCAAGCTAGCAGGAGAAACGGTAAACGTTCGTATTGCGCTGCTCGAAACCGACGCGCTGGTACAGGCGATTTGCGGCCTGACGGGTGGGGCGCGAAGTCAGGTCAACCGTGCACGCCCCGTTGTTACGGGCGAATTCGATGGCGGCCTCAGTTAGCTTGCGGCCGGCGCCCTGCCCGCGCGTTTCCTCCGAGACCACAACGTCCTCAATCCACGCGCGCGTACCCGTTGGGATCTGGAACATAACCAGGGTCAGCATGCCCAAAATATTCTCCGGATCATCATCGGGGGTGAACGCGAAGAAGTGGGTGCTCGGCTGGGACAAGAAAGCCTCAACAGATTCCGCCGTCATCGGTTTTGCCGAGGACGAGAGCTGGGGGAGCAGACGGTTAATAGCCTCCACCAACTCCGGTGACGACTTTTCAACAATTTTTACGGCCATTGGATTACCCCTAACTAGGTGGGAGAACATTTTTATAGTCTCCATTCTAGAGTTTCACCCGACAAAAAGTGATCTATGACATGCAGTGCGGGTTGGGCCTGTGAACCTGTCTTGGGGATTGGTGCAGGCGTCCAAGTTTGGAATGCACAATTAATCGCGCGTAGAACTTAGTAGGCTGGGCGCATGCGTTATGTATCCACCCGAGGGTTGCCCACAGACAGTCCGCGATCCTTTACAGATATTCTTTTGCGTGGTCTTGCTCCGGATGGCGGCCTCTATATGCCCGTCACGTATCCGCGCGTTGATAGCGAGATGCTGGCGAACTGGGTGAAGGTGTTTCACGAGGGCGGTTACGCTCCGCTTGCCTTCGAAGTCATGAGCCTGTTCATCGACGACATCCCGCCCGCGGATCTAAAAGCGATGTGTTACCGCGCGTATAACGCAGAAAACTTTGAGTCGGACGTGGTCGCGCCGATGACACAGCTGGATGACGGCATCTGGCTACTTCACCTTTCAAACGGCCCCACTGCAGCATTCAAAGACATGGCGATGCAGATGCTCGGTGAGCTGTTTGAATACGTGTTGGAAAAAGAAGGACGCGAACTGAACATCCTTGGCGCGACCTCCGGCGACACGGGCTCATCCGCCGAGTACGCGATGTTGGGCAAGGACAACATCCGCGTGTTCATGCTTACACCCGCAGGGCGAATGACTCCGTTCCAGCAGGCGCAAATGTACGGGCTGGATGACCCCGCAATCATCAACATTGCGCTAGACGGTGTCTTTGACGACTGTCAGGACGTAGTGAAGGAAATCTCCGCAGACGCGGAGTTCAAAGAAAAATACAGCATCGGCGCGGTGAACTCGATCAACTGGGCGCGCCTGCTTGCCCAGGTCGTGTACTACGTTGCCGCGTGGATTCAGGCAAGTGGAGCCGAAGGGAACAAGGTTTCATTCTCTGTTCCAACTGGAAACTTTGGAGACATCTGTGCAGGCCACATTGCTCGCCGCATGGGCGTACCGATCGACAAACTGATTGTCGCGACCAATGAAAATAATGTCCTCGACGAGTTTTTCCGCACGGGAGTTTACAGGGTCCGTTCCGCAGAAGAAACCTTCAAGACGTCCAGCCCCTCGATGGATATTTCCAAGGCTTCAAACTTCGAACGCTTCATTTACGACCTCGTGGGTCGCGATCAAGAACGCGTACGTGAACTTTTCGCCCAAAAATTAGTGAACGAGGGCGAATTTAGCCTGGCTGGCACTTCAGAGTTCAAGGATGCGCGCATCAGGTTTGGTTTCCTGTCGGGCTCGTCTACGCATGAGGATCGATTGGACTCAATCAACTCGGTTTATCGCCACGACAAGATCATCATTGATCCTCACACTGCAGACGCGTGGAAAGTTGCGCGCGACGCGCTGCGTGGCGGAGTAGTTGAGCATCCTCTGATCGTTTTGGAAACTGCGCTCCCCGTGAAGTTCGCCGAGACCATTCAGGAGGCTTTGGGCTTCACGCCCGAGATGCCCGAAAGATTTGCAGGTATTGAAAACGCAGGCCGCCACGTTGTCGACATGCCCAACGACGCAGAAGCGGTCAAGCAGTTGATTATCGACACCGTGGCGGCCGAACGTTAAGAGTTACACCCGTTTAGTGTTATTTAGGCAAGCTTATGTGCAATACCGATTGCACGCTTAACCATGTGTCCCAGAGCGGTCTTGACTTCTTCAGTGACCTCGTTCTGGTTCGTTGCGCCGGTTACGTGGCTGACGCCGTAGGGGTTACCGTCAACGAACTTCAGCGGATCAGTGAAGCCAGGCGTGACGATGATGCCACCGAAGTGCATGACCATCTCGTAGATCGCCATGAGCGTGGTTTCCTGACCGCCGTGGTTGGTCTGCGAGGACGTGAATGCGGCGTAAACCTTGTTGGCCAACTTGCCCTGCGCCCACAGTCCACCGAGGCCGTCGATGAACGACTGGAACTGTGAAGCCGGCTTCGAGAAGCGGGTGGGGGAGCCAAAGATTACAACGTCTGCCCACTCGATGTCTTCACCGGTTGCTGCTGGCAGGTCCTTCGTTGCAGCGTAGTTAGCGCTCCAAGCCGGGTTTGCCTTGAAGACCTCCGGGTCTACGGTTTCCGCGATGTGGCGGACGCGCACCTCAACGCCTGGTTCCTGCGAAGCGACCTCTTCCAGGTGTTTTGCCATTGCGGTTCCGTGACCAGTTGCCGAGTAGTAGATGACTGCAACGTTTACCATTGCGTTTCCTTTCCGTTTTGATACCGGGTTACGTTTGATGCCGGATCAAGCTTCGCAAAAAGAGGTTGCGAGCGCAACTAAATCTAGTTTTTGTGGTTGAAATCATCATGAAATCAGGGCTTGACTGTGGTGTAATAGTTGCGTAATCAACTATCTACCTTTTGTTTATCTAGGAGGGCGAAGTGGCGCAGTCTGTTGAAACCGATGTTGTGGCGGCCTGGGCGCGCGCTGCTCGAATAATAGAGTTTTCCGTGGAATCGGCTCTGGCTCAAGTGGGCATGACGCCAACCGAGTACGAAATCCTGCGGGCGCTCTTTGATAGTTGCTCATTAAACGTTTCAGACATCGGCAGAGTTGCCGTTGTGACTAAATCCGGAGCCAGCCGCGCCCTCAAACATATGGAAGTTGCCGGATGGGTTGAGCGCAGAGCATCCGGTACGGATCGTCGCGCGATGGCTGTTTCGATAACGTCGGCGGGGCATGACAAGTTTCTGGAAGCTTCCGAGGCGATGCAACCGGTTGTTGATAAGTACCTGCTGGATAATTTGTCGCCGCGGGGGACCAGGGAACTCGTGCGATTCTTGGAAGCCGTCGTTGCCGCAGGCGAAGAGGAATGTGACGAGGCCGCGGCCTTAGCCGAATAGGCTTGACCACGGGATGAGCGCGATACCCAGGATCGCGAACAGTGAACCGAGTATGACGTCGATAGGTGTGTGCATTTTCTCGTAGCCGCGAACGAATGCGGGCACCGACGCGACGGATGCAACCACGGTGAACCAGGTGCTCGAAATCAGCACCATCAGGACCGTTAGTAGAGCGCCCTGACCAAAGGTAATCGTTGAGGGGAGCATTGCGGCGAACAGCGTCGTAAAGAAGATGACTGCCTTCGGGTTGCCAACAGTAGTGGTCAAGAAACCGAGTCGGAAAGCCTTCCACCGCGGGTAATCTTCGGTATTTTCGCCGGCCGTATCGGGTGGGGCCGCAGCTGCGCCCTCGTCGGTTGATTTGGAACTGTCGTGGCTGCGGTAGGTGGAAAGAAGGATTCGTGCGCCGTAAATCGCCAGGAATGTTGCGCCGATCAGGCGGACGATCAGGAAAATCGTTGGGGACGTGGAAATGATCGCGACGATGCCGGCCATGGTTCCGACCGCCCATAGTGACGTTCCAATTCCGATGCCGAGGCCGGTGGCGATGCCGTGGCGGCGCCCTCGTGAGAGGGACATGCGCAGGGTGGCTAAGAAATCTGGGCCGGGTGACATTACTGCCACGGCGAAAGTAACTAGCAGGGTTGCCCACGAAGAAGGGGTCATTATGCCCACCCGAGTTCGTGAAGCTGATCGTCGTCGATGCCGAAATAGTGGGCGATCTCGTGGACCAGAGTTATGTGGATTTGTTCGCGCAGTTCGTCAAGGTCCTTTGAGATGTCTATCAATGGATTGCGGAACAGCGTGATTCGGTCTGGCAGGTCGCCAAAGCCGTATTCGGAACGGTCAAGAATGTCGACCCCTTCATAAAGGCCGAGCATGACCGGTGAATCTTCGGGGGAGTCGTCCTCGATGAAAAACGCGACGTTGTCGAGGCGGCTCACCATATCCGCGGGGAGCGCGTCAAAGGCCTCTTCGACGAGCTCGGCGAACTCGTCCTCTGAAACCTCAAACCTTTCCGGGACATTTGAATCCGACATGAAAATGATGCTACCGAAATCCGCCATGTGATGTGCATTCGTCCATTCGAGGGCGATGGTGGGTGCGCTGGTGAGGTTGGGCTTGCATGTCCACAGTACAAATGTGACGAGCCTAACTCTGTCTGTTGGTGGGGCTGGGAATAATGCAAGGGCCTATTAGGTTGAGTTAAGTAGACTCAAGTTTAGAGCACTCGGTTTGACACTGAATCTCGACAGAGTAGACTTGAGTGCAACAGACTCAACTTATGTAAGGAGGCCATTGACATGGCACGTGCAGTAGGTATTGACCTTGGCACTACAAACTCGGCTATTGCCACCCTAGAAGGTGGCGAGCCCACAATTATCGCGAACGCTGAAGGTGCGCGCACAACCCCTTCAGTAGTCGCATTCTCGAAGGCTGGCGAGGTTCTCGTCGGCGAAATCGCAAAGCGTCAGGCGGTAACCAACGTTGACCGCACCATCATGTCGGTTAAGCGCCACATGGGTACGGACTGGGACGTTGAGATTGACGACAAGACTTACACCGCGCAGGAAATCTCCGCGCGTATTCTCGGCAAACTGAAGCGAGATGCGGAAGAGTACCTGGGCGAGCAGATTACCGACGCCGTCATCACGGTTCCCGCATACTTCAATGACGCAGAGCGTCAGGCAACGAAGGATGCTGGGCGCATTGCGGGTATGAACGTAACCCGTATCGTTAACGAGCCGACCGCGGCAGCTTTGGCTTACGGCCTTGAAAAGGGCAAGGAAGACGAGCTGATCCTGGTATTCGACCTCGGTGGCGGTACTTTCGACGTTTCGCTCCTTGAAATCGGTAAGGACACCGACGACGGATCTGAGTTCTCCACTATTGAGGTTCGCGCAACCTCCGGTGACAACCGTCTTGGTGGTGACGACTGGGATAGGGCAATCGTTAACTGGCTGGTCGAACAGGTGAAGGCCAAGTCCGGTAACGACCTTTCCAAGGACCCGGTTGCAATGCAGCGTCTACGTGACGCCGCTGAGCAGGCGAAGAAGGAACTGTCCTCCGCAACGTCCACGAACATTTCGCTGCAGTACCTCACGATGGTTGACGGCGTGCCCGTCCACCTGGATGAGCAGCTAACTCGCGCAAAGTTCGAAGCGATGACCGCTGATCTTCTGGCGCGCACCAAGGCTCCGTTCGAAGCAGTTATCCGCGACGCGGGTATCACCGTTGGCGACATTGACCACGTCATTTTGGTTGGTGGCTCCACGCGTATGCCGGCCGTTGCTGAGGCTGTTAAGAAGATGACCGGTGGTAAGGAACCGTCCAAGTCCGTTAACCCTGACGAGGTCGTTGCTTTGGGTGCAGCTCTTCAGGCAGGCGTCATGCAGGGTGACCGCAAGGACGTCCTCCTGATCGACGTTACCCCGCTGTCCCTGGGCATTGAGACCAAGGGTGGCTTCATGACCAAGCTGATCGACCGCAACACGGCTATCCCGACGAAGTCGACAGAGATCTTCTCCACGGCTGAAGATAATCAGCCTTCGGTACTGATCCAGGTCTTCCAGGGTGAGCGTGAGTTCGCTCGCGACAACAAGCCGCTGGGCACCTTCGAGCTAACCGGTATCGCACCGGCACCTCGCGGCGTCCCGCAGATTGAGGTCACGTTCGACATCGACGCCAACGGTATCGTCCACGTTTCCGCTAAGGATCGGGGCACCGGTAAGGAACAGTCGATGACGATCACCGGCGGCTCTGCCCTACCGAAGGACGAAATTGACCGCATGGTCAAGGAAGCTGAGGCACACGCGGAAGAGGACAAGAAGCGTCGTGAAGAAGCTGAAACCCGTAACGCTGCCGAGCAGACCGTCTACCAGATGGAAAAGATTCTGAAGGACGAGGCTGAGAAGATCTCGGACGAAACCGCGAACGCGGTCCGCGCCGATATTGATGCAGTCAAGAAGGCTCTGGATGAGGACGACGTAGACGCTGTCAAGTCTGCGTTGGAGAAGCTGAACGAGTCCGGCATGAAGATCGGTCAGGAAGTTTACGAGGCCGCTCAGGCTGAGCAGCAGGCCGGCGCAGAAGGCGCTGAGGGTGCTGCGGACGCTTCTTCAGATGACGAAGAAATCATTGACGCAGAGGTCGTCGATGACGAAGAGGACAACAAGTGAGTGAAGAGCAACTGAATCATGACCCTCGCGATGAGGGGCGTGAGGAAGAAAACATGGGGGCAGGCGACTCTGCCCCCATGGGCTCAAACCCAAACAGCTCAGCGGGAAGCGCAAATTCTGCACCCAGTGCCGATTCGGCTGAAAGTGCAGAATCTGGCGCAACTCCCGGCGCTACCCCGGCTGATGATGATATTTCGCACTTGGAAGAACAGCTATCTGACGTAGATGCTGGCCAGGATCCAAACGATCCGGCAGTCTTGCGCGAAGAGCTAAAGAAGCAGGGGGATGAGCTCGCCAGGGCTCGAGCTGACTACTACAACCTCACGCAGACGCACAATAATTTCGTGCGCCGTTCCAAGTCAGATGTGGCTGCGGCGCGAGGAATGGGACACGGCGAAGTCATCGAAGCGCTCATGCCAGTGCTCGATGATATTGAAGCCGCACGCAACGCGGGCGCCCTCGAAGATGGGCCGTTCGCGGCAATTGCAAACAAACTTGAAAACACGCTGGAAACCCGATTCGGATTCGAACGATTCGGCGCGTCCGGCGACGAATTTGACCCGAATATTCACGAGGCCGTGATGGCAACCCCGTCTGCGGATGTGGATGTCGAAACCGTGCACCAGGTAGTCCAGACTGGCTACAAGAACGGCGACAAGGTGCTTCGTGCAGCGAAGGTCATTGTGGCGAATCCTGAATGAGGAGCCACAAACCACTCGAAGAAGGAGGTGAGAAGCAATGGCAGGACAAGACTGGATGGAGAAGGACTTCTATAAAGTCTTAGGTGTCTCCAAAGACGCAACTGATGCGGAAATTAAGAAGTCTTACCGCAAGCTTGCGCGCAAATATCACCCGGACCAAAACCCCGATGATAAGAACGCGGAAGAACGGTTCAAGGCTGTAGGAGAGGCCTACCAGGTACTGTCTGATCCGGAGCAACGCAAGCAGTACGATGCGATTCGTGCGATGGCCAGTGGGGGAGCCCGATTTTCCGCTGGACCGGGCGGCGGAGCGTCCGGATTTGAGGATATTTTCTCGATGTTCTCAGGCGGCGGAGGCAATGGCTCCCGCGTGCGCTTCTCCACTTCGGGAAATACTTCCGCTGGCGGAGCTGGTTTTGAAGACATCCTGTCAAACCTGTTCGGCGGTGCAGCGTCAAGCGGCGCGCCTGGCGGAAACTTCGCGAACTATTCTGACTATCAAGGGCGAGGCGCGTTCGGCCAGCAGCCTCAAAAAGGTGCTGATCTAGCGGCTTCAACGACCTTGACTTTGCGGCAGGCAGTTGAGGGTGCCACGTTGAAGATGAGTGTCGAAGGACGCTCAATGACGGTGCGTATCCCCGCTGGCGTGACCGACGGTCAGAAACTTCGGCTTCGCGGTAAGGGCAGGCCGGGCGCTAACGGCGGCCCCGCTGGCGACCTCGTAGTTTCGATTACGATCGAAAAACACCCGGTGTTCCACATGGAGGGCCAGAACCTTCACATGAAGTTGCCGATTTCGTATGGCGAAGCGGCACTCGGTGCCGGTGTAGCTGTCCCGATGATGGATGGCTCCACGGTGACCGTGAAGATTCCGGCGGGAACCTCGTCTGGCACACACCTTCGCCTGCGTAAACGCGGTGTGAAGAAGGGGCGGAAGAGGGGCGACTTGATTATTGAAATCGAGATCGCTGTTCCGAAGAACCTGTCCGCGGACGCAAAGGATGCCGTCAAGAAGCTCGCGGAAGCGACTTCTGATTGGGATCCGCGCGAAGGCCTCGCGGAAAAGGTTCGAAAGTAAACTAGGTAGGGGGCGGGGCTTCGGCTCCGGCCCCTACACTCACAACGAGGGGAGGAAAAGCACGTGTCTGATCGGAAGAAAACGACTTACGTAATCTCTGTCGCGGCTGAACTGGCGGGCATGCACCCGCAAACTTTGCGCCAGTATGACCGTTTGGGAATCGTTATTCCTGCTCGTACTAAGGGGCGCGGTCGCCGCTACACTCCTCGTGACGTTGAACGCTTGCGTGAAGTTCAGCGCCTTTCGCAGGATGAAGGCGTAAACCTTGAAGGCATTCGCCAGATTCTTGACCTGAAAGCGCGCCTTGATGAAGCGTCTTCGACGATGGATCGTATGAGGGCGGAGCTGGAACATCTTCGCGCTCAGGTTCAACTGCAGGATGAGCGACGCAACCGCGTATTCGCAGCTTCCGCCGACGGTGACGTGCACACATTAAGGTGGGGTGCTCGCGTCAAGGCAAGTGGTGGCGAACTGGTTCATGTTCCAAGACCCGGATCGATGGTTCGCATCGACCAAAACGACGGCGCCGTGGTGCTGTTCCGCCGCTAAACGTCGGTTGCTGGGCGTTTCCACTTGAACGACGCGCGAAGGCCGGCGCGTAGACACAATACTTTTGGCCCTGGCTAACTTCGGTTAGCCAGGGCCAAACTCATACGATCTAGCTTCTTAATACCCCGCTTTAATTTCCAGGTGAAACCTGTAGCTTCTGCCCGTTGGAGTGCGAACAATTAACGGTATTGCCTTCCAGGTGGCAGGTGAAGTCGCCAGCAGCGATGTCCATGTTTTCGGGCAGAACCGGGGTGTCGAACCAGTTGGTTTCACAGAAACTCGCAGCCCCAGCTCCGCCCTCGAGGCACATTTTTTGGATCGGCACGTCCGACTGGCAACTACCCATTTGCGGGCCGTCTTCGCGCAGGGTTGCCTGCGTTCCAGAAAGCTGTCCGGCGGGACAGTCCGCTGAAGCCACGTCCTCGGCGGGAATTTCAAACGCTGGATAGACGCGGCACGCTACGAACGGTGCGTAGTCAAGGTTTTCGGTGATCATGGTGCACTGGATGGAGTGGTCTTCGTTGGCGAACCAGTATCCCTTGCGGCCGTCATCCACGTAAACGGTGTCGTCGGGAATCGCGTAAACATCGGCATTCACGGAGTCGCGGTTGGATTCTTCCGGCTCCTCGGCCGCGGTCGTGGCGTCCTCGGTGGTTTCTTCTTCGGTGACTTCGGTCTGCGCGGATTCTTGCGATTCGGTGGGAGGATCCTCAGGAGGCGTCGACGGCGAACACGCCGTCAACCCCGTCGCGATTAGGGCGGCAGCGAACAAACTCATGATGCGTGGAAGTGAACGAGTCACGGGTCCTCCTAGGAAAATATCTATATGTCGAGTATTACTCACCACAGCGCGTATCGTTAGCCAGACAGACACGGGTATTATTAAAAAGTTGATTTTCGAGGACGTAGCTGAGAAGGGGACTTCGTGGATCTGGGGATACGCGGAAGGTTTGCACGCGCAATGGGACGAACCGCGTCCTGGGCATCTCGAGTGAGCGGGCGCGGATCGGGAGGAATGATCGGCGGGCGCGTCGCCATGGGGTTGGACCCGAACCTGCTTGCCAAAATTAGCGAAGGAAAAAAAGTCGTAATCGTCACCGGAACCAACGGGAAATCGACTACGACAGCGATGCTTCGCGAGGCCCTCATGCACGTCGGTTCAGTCGCGTCAAACGTGCATGGTGACAACATGACTGAGGGCGTCCTGGCGGCTCTGCTTGAAAAGCCGGACGCGGAATACGCGGTGCTGGAAGTTGATGAACTCTACGTCCCCCGCATCGCAAACATGGTGGAGCCGGCGGGTTTCGTGCTGTTGAATCTTTCACGCGATCAGCTTGACCGCGTGGGTGAAATGAACTCTGTTGAGGCTCGCATCCGGCAAGCGGTTAATGAGCATCCAGACGCTTTCGTGATCGCTAACTGCGATGATCCGCTCATTACTTCTGCCGCGTGGGATAGCCCAAACACGATTTGGGTGGGGGCGGGAACCACCTGGACTTCTGGTTCCGTTACCTTCCCGCGCACAGGCACGCCGGTCGTGCATTCGAAGGCGCACTGGCATGTGCCGGCTGATCCCAAATACACGCGCCCGACTTCGCAGTGGTCCCTGGACGGAAAAAACTTGGTTCACGGTGACGACAAATACGTGCTCGCCCTGGCCCTCCCCGGTCGCGCAAACCGTGGAAACGCTGCCCAGGCGATTGCCGCCGCACATACTTTAGGCGTGAAAATTGAAGACGCCATCGGCCAGGTCGGCCACGTCTCCGAGGTATCCGGACGCTACTCGCGCGAAAATCTAGACGGGCGGCTCACCCGCATCCTGCTGGCCAAGAATCCGGCAGGTTGGCAGGAATCCCTTTCCATGCTCGCAACCCAACCAATCGAAGAAAGATTCGAAAATGGGCAAGAGGTCGTAGCTCCGACCTCGATAATCTTGGCGGTAAACGGCCAAGTTGGTGACGGCGAGGACCTGTCGTGGCTGTGGGACGTCGATTTTTCAATGCTGCACAAACATGACGGGCCGATCTTCGTCTGCGGGGAACGCGGCACGGACATGGCCGTTCGCCTGCTATATGAGGGCGTCGAGTGTCAGGTTGTGGAAACTCCCACGGAAGCGATTCGAAAGGCTCCGATCGGGTCCGTCGACCTGCTGGCGAACTACACGGCTTTCCGCGACTTCAAGACCGCGATCCCACATGATTTCGGGAAGGAAAAATAATGACTGAATCGACTGTGCGCATTGGCGTGATCCTTCCCGAGGTCTTCGGAACTTACGGGGATGGCGGAAACGCGACGGTGCTCGCCAAGCGGATGGAATGGCGCGGCATCGCTTCAGAAATCGTTTCGATTGGGCTGGCAGAACCGGTCCCCTCCGACCTCGATATTTACCTAATTGGCGGTGGCGAGGACGGAACTCAGACCCTGGCAGTCGAGCACCTGCAGAAATTCCCGGGCTTGCAGCAGGCCGCCAATGGTTCGGCTTCTGTACTCGCCGTTTGTGCGGGCCTACAGATTCTTGGTGAATGGTACGAGGACGCAAATGGCAACCGCGTAGAGGGCGTTGGTGCGCTTGACGTTCGCACGACTATGGGGGAGCGCTGCGTTGGTGAACTCGTGTCGACGCCAATGGTTCCGGGGTTGAGCGACTTGCTTACTGGTTTTGAAAACCATGCGGGCTCTACGCAACTTGGGCCGGATGCCCGTCCCTTTGGCCACGTCCTACGCGGGCGCGGCAATGATGTGGGCGATCCACTTGGTGATGGGGCTGTGCAGGGAAATATTTTCTCAACGTACATGCACGGTCCAGTTTTAGCACGAAATCCGCAGGTTGCTGACTTCCTAATCCAGCGCGCAATTGGCGTTGATTCTTTGGAACCACTCGCGCTACCAGACGTGGATCGCTTCCGCGACGAGCGTTTAGAGGCCGCTGAAATTACGGGCTAGTTTGCAAAACTTGGCACCAGGGCGAGCAGTGTGTGCCTGAGAGTAGGTAGGCTAAGCCTTGACAGAAACTTGCGTGAAAGCGCATTCATGAAGTCCGCTAGAAGGAACTGCCATGAGTGAAAATAACTTCCCAAACCCCGCCGAGGACGAAGAACAAAACAACTCCGCGTCTTCGAATGATGCGTACTCTTCGAGTGATTCATATGGCTCGAATGAGAATCAGCAGCCTGAATCTACTCAGCCTGCTAATGACCAGCCTCGCTATGGTCGCCGGCTTGAAGACGAACCGCAGTTTGGTCGTCGCCTGGAGGATGAGCCGGGCTACTCCGCCGAAAATGGTTCACAGCATCGCACCTTTGATTCTGTACCAGGCGGGCAGAACCAAGATTCCGCCTCTGGGCAGTCAACATACGGCTCATATGGTCAGGACTCGGGCGGATATCAATCTTCTGGCCAGTACGGTGGTTCCCAGGGGTACGGACAGTCGGGTTACCAACAGGGGTACGGACAGTCCAATGACCAGGCGGGTTACGGCCAGCCAGGCTACCAGCAGGGCTACGGCCAATCCGGCTACCAGCAGGGTTATGGTCAGTCCAACTATCAGCCCGGATACGGGCAAGCCAACTACCAGCCCGGCTACGGCCAGCCGGGCTATGGCCAGGGCGGTCAGCAGGGGTCGGCTCCACTTAAGGAACTTCCCGGACGCGGTGGTTCGATCGCACTGATTGTCATTGGTTTGGTCCTGATGCTGATCATATCGCCAGCAGTTTTCTTCATCTCGATGGCGGTTTCTGCCACCAGCGCGATTGACCCAGACAATTTGCCGCTGTATTCAAACGGCGACACCGTGACTGTTTCGGAATCTGGCACGTTCACTTTGATAGGAGACAGCGAGCGCGGAGCCCCCGACTGCACCCTCTGGGGCGACTCTGGCGACTATCCGATGGACGTATTTTCAACCGGTGGGCAGGAAGTCGCCATGGTCGAGGGCGTTCCGGCGGGCACCTATCAGCTCGAATGCGCCAACGCTGATGGAATGCAGATGATCGGAATGGATGGCGGATTCGTCGACAACATTGCCGGCAAGATTAATCCGGCACTCATCGCTGCTTCGGTCATTGGTGTTGTCGGCCTGATTCTCTTGATCTGGGGCATCGTGAAACTTGTGAAAGTAAATCGCGAACGCCGCAATATGCAACTGAGAATGCAGGGCTGGTAGTCAGTCCACAAAACTGAAGGGGACAATCCCCAGACACAATCGAAGGGGCCGGATCTTCCGGCCCCTTCGTCATGCTGACACACATTTTTTCGCGCACGAACTAACAGTCAGGGCTGCGCAGCAGCGCCCTCGTCAATCGAAGAATCGGACAGTTTTTGCCACAGGAATTCCCACGCAAGGGCCGCCATTTTCGCGCGTTGCGCGTTGTCTGCGGCGCCGGCGTGACCGCCTTCAATATTTTCATAGAAGAGGACGTCCTTGCCGGCCTCATCCATTTGCGCGACCATCGTGCGGGCGTGTGCTGGGTGGACGCGGTCATCGCGGGATGAGGTCATGAATAGGACGGGCGGATAGTCCCGATCCTTGTTGAACAGGTGGTAGGGGCTGAACGTCTTGATGTACTCCCACTCTGCGGGGTCGTCAGGGTTGCCGTATTCGGCCATCCAGGACGCGCCGGCCAGAAGCGTATGGTAGCGCTTCATGTCCAGCAGCGGGACTTCAGAGACGATGGCGCCGAAATGCTCCGGATACTTCGTGAGCATGACTCCAGCCAGCAGACCGC
The DNA here is from genome assembly GCA_012837655.1 of Actinomyces sp. Taxonomy (GTDB): domain Bacteria; phylum Actinomycetota; class Actinomycetes; order Actinomycetales; family Actinomycetaceae; genus Gleimia. Next base: position 23,297 of record DUQT01000154.1, read on the forward strand.
CGTTCGAACCGCCGCGCGCGCCAAGTTGCTTCACCGTGGTGACTCCGCGGGCAACAAGGTCGTCTGCAACGGCGACGAAGTCCTCGTAGGCGTGGTGGCGATTCTCTTTCAAAGCCGCCTGGTGCCAGGTGGGACCGAATTCGCCGCCACCGCGGATATTCGCGATCACGTAGGTTCCACCGCGCTCCAGCCATGCGCGACCTGTGGCCGGCGGATAGGACGGCATCAGTGAAACTTCGAAACCGCCGTAACCGTACAGAAGTGTTGGACGCGGCTCTTCGACACCGGACGTGGAGACCTGGAAGTACGGCACCCTGGTGCCATCCTTCGAGGTCGCAAAGTGCTGGCTGACCTCAAGATTGTCCGCGTTGAAAAGCGTTGGCGCGCTGTGAACGTTGCGAGCAGACAGGGTCTGGCCAGAACGGGACAGGTTCACAATCGACAGTGTCATCGGAGACGTGAACCCCGTAGCGCGAAGCCACAGGCGGTCATCTTCCTTGCCGTTTACTGCGCTGACAGTAATCGTTGAATACTCAGGTAGCTGCCATTCCTCGGAGCCGGAGTTCAGCTGCAGGTCGCGGCGATCCCAACCCGCGTTTTCCATGAGCGGCGGGGTCAAAATGCCAAGCTTATTAACCACGTTGTGCAGCACGTTCACAATCACGTGGTGACGGGTCAACGTAATATCCTGCAATGCCGTGGTGTCAGTGGGGGTGAACAGTGCGTACGGCTCAGCCATGTTCGCCAACACATCATCAAACTGGGCTGCGACAAGCGAACCCGACTTGAACGACTTACCTGCGACCTCCCAGTCTTCTTTCGGGCGCATTAGGAGCCAGTCACGCCAAGCCACCACATCCACGTGATCGGGAACCGGAATCTTGCGCAGCGTCGAACCCGCGGCCGGATCAGCGATGTAAGTTTCGCCATTGTAAAAATCCTTCATACGGTTCACAACGACCCGCTTCCAGCCGGGCATATGGTCAACGCCCGCGAAGACGCCCACATCGTCCTCGGGAATTTCGAAAACAATCTCAGCGTCTTGCATCTTCTGGCCGCGCTTCCACCTGCGTACCTGGCGCGGATAACCGGACTTCGTCATAGTGCCGGGGCCGAAATCACGGCCGATCAGAAGCTCGTCCTCGTTTATCCAAGACCAAAATCCTTTGGATTCGGGCATTTGGAAGCCGTTTTCAACGAACTTGCGCGTGGCAATGTCGAACTCGCGCACGACGTTGGAATCCGAACCGCCGTCAGATAGGGCGATGAGGGCGCGGGTGTACTCGGGGTAAAGGACTGTCGCACCCTTGTAAACCCAGGACTTGCCTTCTTCCTCAGCGAGTTTGTCAACGTCGAGTAGGATGTCCCATTCCTTGTCGTCGCCAGCCAGGTAGTGCGTGGAGAGTTGGCGGCGCCAAAGGCCTCGCGGGTTGTCCTCATCGACCCAAAAGTTGAAAGCCCAGTCGTCACGCAACGTTGCGAACGGAATGCGAGCCGGGTCGTCCAGGGCTTCGCGGATTTGGTCCCTAATTTCTTCAAAACGATCAGTGTCGAGGACGTCAAGCGCGCGCTTGTTGTGTTCCTCTACCCACGCGAGCGCCTCGGGTGCATCGATTTCATCTAGCACTTCAGTCGATATGTGTTCAGCCATGCTTTCAGTATCGTTGAAAAACTTTGGCTAGACCAGATTTCGCTCCGTTTGGGAAGGCACCTGCTTTGCGGTGATGCATATTATTGAAGAGCAATGAGCTGCCGGGCGCCGGTCGGGACGAACCGACCCAGATGGTGTGGCCCCCAGTGAAGGTAGCCGCTCCCGGCTCGATAACACGGAAATCCACAGAGCAATCAGCTCACATCAAAACACAGTGCGAAGCCGTAAGACAGATGGCAAGACAATTTTTGAAATCTTTAAGTCGGAAGGGGAAGTGGAAATGGCCGATTTAAGAGGAATTTTGTTCGACTGTGATGGTGTCCTAGCTGAAACGGAGCGCACCGGCCACAGAGTCGCCTTCAACAGAGCATTTGAGAAAATTGATCTACCCTTTCAATGGGACCCTGACGAATACGGCGAGTACGTAAAGATAGGCGGGGGAAAGAACAGGGTTCGAAACTACCTGGAAGAACGAAACTGGGATTTTCCGGGTGTCCCCGAAACTGAAGAAGAACGCAAGGCCTATATTGACGCCCTGCACAGAGAAAAATCGCAGGCTTTCGTTGAGATCGTTGATGAGGGGCAAGTGCCAGCCCGTGAGGGCGTGAAAAGGTTGATTGAGGAGGCCCTGGAACGAGGTCTCAAAGTCGCCATTGTTTCCTCATCTGCAATCATTTCTGTAGAAAAGGTCCTACAACATGTTGTTGGCGAAGAAACCGCGCAGAAGATCAGAGTTTTTGGCGGTGAACATGTTGCCGAATCGAAGCCAAATCCAGCGCTGTATCTGCACGCATTAGACGAGTTGGGCTTGCAGGCAGAGGATGTGGTTGTAGTCGAGGACACGAGAATCGGTTGTCTTGCAGGAGTACGTGCCGGTTGCCGAGTATTGGTTACTCCATCCGACTACTCAAAGCAAGAAGATTTTGCTGAGGCCTCGGCTGTAGTTTCATCGCTTGGAAGTGTCGAAAACCGCGCCACGCTTATCGACGGCCCTGAAGAAGTCCTAGAGGACGGGTGTGTAACCGTGTATACGTTAGCGACCCTACTTAAGTAGTGTCGGTAAAGCGCTCCTAATGTAAAATCTCTTAGGTGGTAGTCCTAAAACTCCTTAGCAATAGCCGGTAAGCCCTATTTAGGCAGTAGCCCGCAAAACCTCCATGACTAATAGCCCGCAAAAACGGAGGCGCCAAAGCTGAAGGCACGTAGTTTACGATATTTAGCCACTTTGTGACGCGCATTGCACCACGAAAAGAAGTTGAGTGGAATAGACTCAACTTTAGAGGCGTTGTACCTAATAGATGAAAATTCTCGCCTTAATGGCACTAAGGAAGGTACTGAAGTGGACAACAAATTCACTACGAAAGCCCAGGAAGCGATTGGTGCTGCGCTGCAGAACGCTTCCGCAGTGGGCAACCCTTCAGTTGAACCGATGCACTTGCTTCACGCGCTGCTCGATCAACCTGAAGGCATCGCAATTTCTTTGCTCGAAGCGGCCGGCGCGTCCCGCAAGAACGTCGGGGCCCGTGCCCGCGTCGAGCTAACGAAGCTACCCGCAACGCAGGGAGCTTCCGTGTCTCAGCCCGCAACTTCGCGTGCGCTGATGAACATTCTGACTCAGGCTGAGCAGGATGCGCGCGCAAGGGGTGATGAGTACACATCGACCGAACATTTACTAATTGCAATCGCGAAATCTAATACGGACGCGGGACGCATCTTGGCCGAAAACGGCGCAACTGCCGAAACCCTTGAAGCCGTATTACCGAACCTAAGGAAGGAACCCATCACTACTCCAGATCCCGAAGGCTCGTTCGAAGCCCTCAAGAAGTATGGCCGCGACCTGACCGAAGTCGCGCGGGAAGGCAAACTGGACCCCGTCATTGGGCGTGACTCTGAAATCCGTCGAGTCGTGCAGGTCCTGTCACGCCGAACCAAGAACAACCCGGTTCTAATCGGTGAACCCGGTGTCGGTAAGACCGCAGTCGTCGAGGGGCTCGCCCAGCGAATCGTCGCTGGCGACGTGCCCGAGTCGCTCAAGAACAAGCGCCTCATCGCACTCGACCTGTCCGCAATGGTGGCAGGCGCGAAATACCGTGGCGAGTTTGAGGAGCGCCTCAAGGCAGTCCTGAACGAAATCACGGCCTCGAACGGCGAAATTATCACCTTCATCGACGAGCTACACACGGTCGTTGGCGCCGGTGGTGGTTCCGAGGGCGCAATGGACGCTGGCAACATGCTAAAGCCCATGCTTGCGCGTGGTGAACTTAGGATGGTCGGTGCTACCACGCTGGATGAATACCGCGAAAACATTGAAAAAGATCCGGCTTTGGAGCGTCGTTTCCAGCAGGTCTACGTTGGTGAACCCTCCGTTGAGGACACCGTCGCGATTCTGCGTGGTATCGCCCCGAAGTACGAAGCTCACCACAAGGTGACGATTTCTGACGGCGCGATCCTGGCAGCCGCTGAGTTGTCGAACCGCTACATTACGGGTCGTCAACTGCCGGATAAGGCTATCGACCTAGTCGATGAGGCTGCGTCCAGGCTTCGTATGGAACTGGATTCTTCGCCGGTTGAAATCGACGTGTTGCGTCGCCAGGTGGACCGCCTTCGCATGGAGGAGTCCTACCTGACCGAATCTGACCCGCAGGGCACTGATGAGGAAACCGCCGCTCAGCTTGAAAAGGTTCGCGCTGAACTTGCTGACAAGCAGGAGGAACTTGACGGTCTGACCGCCCGATGGGAATCGGAGAAGGCTGGCCGCAACAAGGTCGGCGACCTGCGCGTGCAACTTGACGAGCTTCGCACCCAGCTTGAACTCGCCATGCGTGAGGGACGTTGGGAAGAAGCTGGCCGTTTACAAAATGGCGACATTCCACGCGTCGAGGCCGAGATCGCGCAAGCCGAAACTGATGAGGACGCCGGTGATGGTGACCAGGCTCCGATGATTGCGGAGAAGGTCGGGCCGAAGGAAATCGCTGAGGTTGTCGAAGCTTGGACGGGTATCCCCACGGGCCGCCTGCTTCAAGGTGAGATGGAGAAACTTCTGAACATGGAGGACGAGATCGGCAAACGCCTCATTGGTCAGAAGGAAGCTGTTAAGGCTGTGGCTGACGCGGTAAGGCGCTCGCGGGCTGGAGTTTCTGACCCGGATAGGCCGACGGGTTCGTTCCTGTTCCTTGGCCCAACTGGTGTTGGTAAAACGGAGCTTGCGAAGGCGTTGGCGGACTTCCTCTTCGACGATGAGCACGCAATCGTGCGTATCGACATGTCGGAGTATTCAGAGAAGCACTCGGTGTCTCGACTGGTTGGTGCTCCTCCGGGATACGTCGGCTATGACGAGGGTGGTCAGCTAACCGAGGCCGTTCGTCGCCGCCCGTACTCAGTAGTTTTGCTGGACGAGGTCGAGAAGGCTCACCCCGAGATCTTCAACATCTTGCTCCAGGTGCTAGATGATGGACGCCTAACAGATGGTCAGGGTCGAACCGTTGACTTCCGCAACACGATCCTGGTGTTGACCTCGAACTTGGGGTCGCACTTCCTGGTGGATCAGTCCCTGTCGGAAGAGCAGCAGCGTGACGCCGTAATGGCAACTGTTCATGCCGCGTTCAAGCCGGAGTTCTTGAACCGTCTGGATGAGATCTTGATCTTCAAGGCTCTCACCCGCGACGAGTTGGCCAAGATCGTCGACATTCAGGTGGCTGCGATGGCGAAACGTCTGGGAGGACGCCGCATCGCCCTCGACGTCACTGATGAGGCACGGGGCTGGCTGGCTGAACACGGTTACGATCCGGCGTTTGGTGCTCGACCGTTGCGTCGACTGGTGCAACGCGAGATCGGAGACCGGTTGGCTCGCATGATCCTAAGCGGTGAAGTCGAGGACGGCGGCCACGTCACGGTCGACGTATCCGATGGCGAACTGCTACTGAAAGCTGACGCCTAATCGGACCGTGAGGCGATGGCCTAAGCCGTGAGTCAGGCCGTTGAGGGCCTTGAACGCGGGCGATTTAGACCGCGACAGTTTAGGCCGCTGATGGTCTCGATCTTCGCGGATCTAAACACAGAGGGGCTAGGTGGGAAACCACCTAGCCCCTCTGTCTTGCTTAAGACTTGTTCGTGGACACCGTCCCGAAATTGGGACCGCGCAGTCGTGTTTAGTAGACCTCGTAGAAGTAGTCGCCCAGGCGCTGCCAGTTTTTTCGGTGCCAGGCGCCGAAGGGTTCTTCGCCCAGGAAGGCCATTGCGCGGTTATTGTCGGGGTCGATCCACAGGAACGAGCCGGATTGGCCGAAGTGTCCGAAGGAATTCTTGGACGCGTTGCGGGGGAACCAGGTGCGAACTTTAGCGCCCTTGATTTCAAGGCCCAAACCCCACGTGTTGTCTGAGTAGGAGCCGTATCCGGGAGTCAGTCCTTTGAGTCCCGGATACACGACGTGGCGGGCCTCGTCAGCCAGTTCGGCTGAAATGAGCTCCGGCTCCATTAACTCGTAGGCTAGAGCAACCAGGTCTCGGATCGACCCTACGCCCGCGTGAGCGGCGGACCCGTTAATCATGGTCTCCACGAGCCCAAGTGGTTCCAGCACGGTCGCTTCAACCCAGGCGGGGAAGTCAAACCCGGTGGCCTCCTCGATAGCCCAGGAGGCCTCCTCAATACCGCGGTTTGAGTAGATCCGCTTTTCCTCTACCCCTGCTTCAAGCACGGGCCCGTTGAAAGCCAGTCCTGATGCGTGCGCCAGCAGGTGCCGTAGCGTTACGACGCGTTGGCCGTTCGCAATCTCGACCTCGTCATCAAGGCCAATGAACGCCCGATCAACCGCGACGAGGATCGCCCACACGGAAAACATTTTCGTCACGGACATGTACGGGTACACGAGCGCGGAGTCGCCAAACTCCAGCGTTCGCCCCGGCTCGATCACAGCGAAAGAGTGCGCGAACGGCGGCGTGATTGCCTCCGGCAAAAAGTCAGGCACGGGTCTCCTTAGTCAAAATCAATGATTACGGGCACGTGGTCGGACGCGCCCTTCCCCTTGCGTTCGTCGCGGTCAATCTGCGCGGCTGTGACCGCCTTCGCGAGCGCGGGGGATGCGTAAATGAAGTCGATTCGCATGCCTTCGTTCTTGGGGAACCGCAGTTTCTGGTAGTCCCAGTACGTGTAGTTCGTGACGCGGTCGCGGGTTACTTCTTCCATGCCGATTTTGGCGAACTTTTCAAACGCGTTGCGCTCTGGCTGTGAAACGTGCGTGTGGCCTTCAAATACGGAAATGTCCCACACGTCCTCGTCCAGGGGCGCCACGTTAAAGTCGCCAACCACCGCGAGTTTCAGGGTGTCGTCCGCCATTTCCAGCTGTGCCTGGTTCGCCATTTCGTCTAGAAACTTAAGTTTGTATTCGTAGTGGGGATCGTCGAGGGCGCGGCCGTGCGGAACGTATAGGCTCCAAACTCGCAGTCCACCGCAGGTTGCGCCGATTGCGCGCGCTTCCTGTTTGTCGCGAAATTCCGGCTGGTTCGGGAAGCTCGTGGACACATCTTCGATGCCGACTCGTGATGCGATTGCGACGCCGTTCCACTGGTTGAAGCCAACCATTTCGACCTCGTAGCCGGCCTCTTTAAAAGGTTCGAAGGGGAACTGGTCGGGTTTGCACTTTAGTTCCTGCATCGCCAGGACGTCCGTGTCGGACCGTTCCAGAAATTCAATGACGCGGTCAACGCGCGCGCGAATCGAGTTCACATTCCAGGTCGCAAGTCTCATGCATCTAACCCTACCGTTTTGGCGCAGTGGCGGCATTTGGTCGCCTTTGGGTGGAATCTTCGAGGGCGTGGCTACTACGCTGTTGGGTGTGGGTACTGCATTGATTACCGGAGCTTCATCCGGACTTGGAGAAGAATACTGCTGGCAACTAGCTTCCGCTCGTCACAATGTTGTGTTGGTCGCGCGCAGTGAGGGAAAGCTGAAGAACCTCGCGCACCGTATTGAGCAAAGCATGGGTGTTCGCGCGGAAGTTATCGTCGCGGACCTTGCCACCCAGGAGGGGCGCGACAGGGTCATCGCGCGCCTGAAGCAGGATGAGCACCCGATCGGCCTCCTGATAAACAACGCTGGATTTGGCCAGGGGATTCCGTTTAGGGAAAACAGTATTGAAAACGAACTTGAAGGCCTAAACGTAATGGTTCGCGCCGTCATGGAACTGACGCACGCCGCTGTGCGCGTCATGTTTGATCGTGGCCAGGGCGCGGTTCTTAACGTGTCTTCCGTCGCGTCCGATACGGGGATGGGCACGTATTCGGCCCACAAGGCGTGGGTGAAAGCGTTTTCCGAGGGCGTTGCTGAGGAACTGAAGGGAACAGGAATCACCGTCACCGCGGTCATGCCGGGCATGGTTCAGACTGGGTTCCACGAAAAGACCGGCATAGGTCCTCGCGATGTTCCGAGCATCTCCTGGGTGACGCCGGAAACGGTGGTGTCGGAATCGCTCGCGGCAGTGCGTCGCGGGCAGGTGCTGGTGACGCCGTCGATTCGTTACAAGGTCACGTCGTTTGCGACGAAGCACGCGCCGCGTTGGATGGTTCGCGCGGTGACGTCGCGTATTCCTCATATGTGAGGTCGAGTTGAGATCTCGCGGACTTGCGGTTGCGGCCTCCGTCCTGCTGGTAGCAACGACGGTGGTGGCGGTTGCCGGTGCAATTAGTGCCGGCAGGCCGGTTATGGGCGTGCTTTTGGGCGCTAGTTTTCTTGGAATCTATGCGGTCGGAATGGTTCGTGCGGTCCGCGCTCACGCTGATTTTGAGGCGATCGCGCCAGGTTCAAGGCACGGACGCAACACGATCGCGTGGGTGCTTGCCCTAACGGTTATTTGGATTGGTCTGCTTGCCGTTTCTGAAACCGCACTGTGGTTGGCGTTCCCGCTAATCATGCTGCAGGTCGGAGTTCTTGGAGTCCTGTGGGGATCAATCGCAACAGTGCTGACCGGCCTGGTCACAGTGGGAATCTCGGTCGCGCGCATCCCGGCGGACCAGCCTATTGGTGGCGCAATTTTGGGTCCGTTACTTGGGTCGAGCATCGCCCTCGTAATCACATGGGCGGGCATGGCTGTCATTACGGAATCGGCTTCGTTAAAACACGCAAACGATGAGCTACGCGCCGCCCGCGACGCGCTGGCCCGCGCGGAAAAGGAACAGATTCTGGCTCGCGAACGCAGCCGCATGGCCGGCGAAATTCACGACACGGTTTCGCAGGACCTGTCCGGAATCGCGATGCTTTTGCGCGTGGCGGAGCAAAGCGACGACCTCGAACTGTTCCGTCAACTTTTGGCGCAGTCGCTTGTCGCAACGCAGGACGCGCTGGTGGATGCGCGCCGGGTAACCAAGGCGCTCGCGCCGCGTGAACTCACCCAAAAGCGCCTGACCGCCGCGCTTGCCGGCCTCGCGAAAGAGCCGGTTCTTGCCGACCTCGACATCGACGTTATCGAAGAAGGCGAAGGGCCCGAACTAAGCCTGGGCGAGGAAGCCGCCCTGCTGCGCGTCGCCAAATCCGCCCTCGTAAACGTGAAAGAACATTCCGGCGTAAAACACGCGACCGTCTACCTTTTTAGGGACGAGGGCGGTGCAACGCTCGAGGTTCGCGATGAGGGCCGCGGGATCAAGGACGCCCCTGTCCCGGAAGGGCGGGGTTTCGGTATTCCTTCGATGCGGGCGCGACTCGCTGAGGTCGGCGGAAGCCTCGAGATTGAAAGCAGTGACGCTGGGACCACCGTTCGCGCGAAGACTGGTGGGACGGCGTGAAAATAATAATCGTCGACGACCACGCCGTGGTGCGCATGGGCTTGCGTGCAGTCTTGGAAAGCGTGGCGGGCGCCAGCGTTGTAGCTGATTTTGCGCGCGCAGAGGATGCGATCAACTGGCTGCGTGCGCACAGCGTGGACCTCGTGGTTATGGACCTGCGATTCCGGCAGGACGAAAACGCGATGGATGGGATCACGGCGGTGCGCAAGATTCGCGAAATGGATGGTCCGCCGGTACTCGTGGTTACGACCTACGGGTCGGAACCGGAAATCCTCGGTGCACTGGCCGCTGGTGCTGCGGGGTATGTGCTGAAGGACGCGGATACTGCGGAATTGCAGCGCGCGGTGGTTGCTGCCGCCAGTGGGGAGCAGTTCCTGGGTACCGGTGTCGAAGCGCAAATCCACCAGGGCGGCGTTGAGTTGACGAACCGGGAAATGGACGTGCTGCGCCTGGTCGCGCAGGGCAAGACGAACGCGGGGGTCGCCGAAGCGCTGTTTTTGTCAGCGGCAACGGTGAAAACGCACCTGAATAGGATCTTTGACAAACTGGGGGTCAACTCGCGCACAGCGGCCGTGGCAACAGCCCGGTCGCTGGGGCTGCTAGAGGAATAATTCATCCTTTCGGTGGATGTGGCAGCGCCGGTTTTCTTCGACTATGGAATTAAGATTTCTTAGCTCGGAGGAAAAGTGAAAGACGTAGCAAAGCTTGCTTTTGGGGCAAGCTCTATTTATTTGGCGTTGGGGCTGCTCGGCGGTTTCTTCTACCGCGAACTCACCCGCAACACGGAGTTCGCGGGGCAGGGAATGTCGCAGCTGTCGCTCGTGCACACGCACCTGTTGACGCTCGGTTTCCTGGTGATGCTGCTGGTCGTCGTGTTAGAAAAATCGGTTGGCCTGTCCGGGTCCCTGTTCAAGTGGTTTTTCGGAACCTATAACACTGGCGTGGTTGTGACTGGTGCGATGTTTGTTGTTAATGGCATGAGGACGGTCAGCGGTGCCGGTAGTTCCGCAGCGGTGTCTGGAATCGCTGGAATCGGCCACATTTTGCTAACCATTGGCCTGGTGATCCTGATGGTGATCGTCGGCAAGAATCTCGGCTCTAAGCCAGCAGGGCAGGCCGAAGTTGAAGACTGAAATTAGTGCACCCACTAAGAAAGAGTGGGGTGCCCTCGCGATCCTAGCGGCCTCACTTGGTGTTATCGTCCTCGACGGAACGATCGTTGGTGTTGCGCTGCCTCAAATAATTGGGGACCTAAAGCTCGTCCTCACTGACGCGCAGTGGGTGAACAGCCTGTATGCGGTGATTGTGGGCGCGCTTTTGTTGGTGAGCGGTTCGACCTCGGATCAGTTCGGTCGCCGCAAACTGCTGATCGCGGGGCTCGGAATTTTTGTGGCGGGATCGGCGCTCGCGGGCGCTGCAAGCTCGGCCACTTCACTTCTAGCTGGCCGCGCGATCCAGGCTGTGGGTGCGGCTGGAATTATGCCGTCCACGCTGTCCACGGTAAACGCCCTGTTCAGGGGAAAGTACCGGGCTGCAGCCTTCGGCGTGTGGGGTGGCATGATCTCCGGAGCAGCCGCAATCGGCCCGCTCCTGGGTGGCGTCCTGACCGAGTGGGTATCTTGGCGCTGGATCTTCTACGTGAACCTGCCAATCGGTTTGATCCTCGGCCTGCTCGCCCTAAAAGTTGTGCCTGAAACGCGCAGTGCTAGGCGCGGACGGTTCGACGTGGTCGGTTTCGTACTTTCGAGCGTTGCGCTGGGGAGCCTGGTCTTCTCGATTATTGAAGGCCCGCACGTGGGTTGGTGGAAGCCGATCGCGGACTTCGATTTCCTCGGAATCACCTGGTCGCTGGATTCCGCAACCTCGGTAGTGCCGATCTCACTGGGCGTTGCCGCGGTCGCACTCATCGCGTTCATCGCATGGGAACTTCACCTCGCAAACGTCGGCAAGAGCCCGCTCCTGGATCTGTCCATGTTCAAGATCGCAACGTTCTCATGGGGCAACCTGACCGCGTCGATGGTCGCGATCGGCGAGTTCGCACTCCTCTTCGTCCTCCCGCTCTACCTAATCAACGCGTACGGCACGAGCGTCATCAAAGCCGGCCTAATCCTGGCCGCGATGGCCCTGGGAGCGTTCGTCTCCGGCGGCCTCGCCCGCTTCATCGCGGGCTGGATCGGCTCACCTGGCACAGTGATCCTCGGATTGACGCTAGAGCTCATCGGCGTGGGCGCCCTCGCCTTCCTAATGGATCCCGCCCACTCTCTTTGGTATCTAACGGTTCCGCTGGTCGTTTACGGCTTCGGCCTGGGCCTTGCGTCCGCACAGCTGACGGGCACAGTCCTTCGCGACGTCCCCGTCGAACATTCCGGCCAGGGTTCCGCCACGCAGTCCACGTTCCGCCAGGTCGGTTCCGCACTCGGCACCGCCTTTTCGGGTGGGGCACTTGCAGTCGGATTATCGAGGGCGTTGCCAGATGCGCTTTCAGGTTTAGGCTTACCGGACGATGCTGCGTCAGGCATCGTGGAAGCCACGAAGGCGTCGGCTGGTTCAAACTTGCCGCAGATGCGTGCTGAGTTTGGTGAGGGCTCTGATGTGATCCACTCTTTGGTTGAGGGCTTCGCGCAGGCAACTCAGGCGTCGTTCTGGGTGTCGGCCGTGTTCCTGGGAGTTGGTTTGCTGGGCGCAATCATGGTGTGGAACGTCGCTCGCCGTGAGGGCTAGATTTCTTCGCCGATGTCGTAGACGCCCTTAATTACGGAACGTCGCTCGCCGGGAAGGCTAGGTGGGGTCGGCGTTTGCAGATACGATTGAAGGCATGACTAATGATCCGCGCAAGGCCCGTTTGGCCGAACTCGTTAAAAAACTTGCTGTAATCCACCAAAAGGTTACTTTGGCATCTGGCAAGGAGTCCGACTTCTACGTCGATATGCGTAGGGCAACACTCCACCATGAGGCCGCCCCCCTGATCGGCCACGTCATGCTAGACATGCTTGAAGACAACGGTTTCGCCCCCGACGACTTTGACGCAGTCGGGGGGCTGACGATGGGCGCAGACCCGGTTGCAACAGCGATCTTGCATGCGGCCGCATCACGCGGACTGGAAGTGGATGCTTTCGTCGTCCGAAAGGAAGCGAAGGACCACGGAATGAAGCGCCAGGTCGAGGGGCCCGACGTTAAAGGCAAGCGCGTCATCGTCCTCGAAGATACTTCGACAACGGGCGGGTCACCGCTTCAGGCAGTCGAAGCCCTTGAAGCGGCCGGCGCAACGGTTTTGGCAGTAGCTGTGATCGTTGACCGAGACACGGGCGCCCAGCAGCGGATCGAAGAAGCCGGATACAAGTATCTGCACGCGCTCGGGCTGGAAGACCTAGGCCTCGACAAGCAGTAAACGGCGCAAGAGCGCGACGCGTTAGAACCAATGGCGCCAAAGCGCCCGGCAAGCTACCGAAGTGCCGCGCTCCCTAAAGTAATAGTTACAAAAATGTTCCCGCTAACCACTCGGCTAGCGGGAACAATTTTTTTAAGAAACGGCGATTAAATCACGGCCGTGTCACAGGTGCTCAAGAACGCCCTAGCGGAATGCTTGTTCCGGCCGGCACGATTCGCGCGCCTAATCACCGGGTGAACTTGTCGAACAGCTTCTTTTTGCTGTCTTTTTCGTCCTTCTCGTCTTTCTTGTCTTCGCCGGCATCAAACTTGGTTTCGCCTGGCGAGCGCAGCATTTCCTCTTCCTCGCGGTCCTTCTCAAGCTTGTCGAGCAGGCCGGTTTCTTCGGCTTCCTTGTAGTTTTCGATTACCACGTCAACCATGTCCGCGATTGAGTTGTGAACCTTGTAGGGGCGGAACGGGAAGTTGTTGATTTCCGCCTTGGTCGTGGAGCCACTGAGTACGAGGTGCGTGCGCAGGCCGGCTTCGATACCTGCCTGAACGTCGGTGTCCATGCGGTCACCGATCAGGGCAGTACCTTCGGAGTGCACGCCAATCTTGTTCAGACCTGCGCGCAGCATGATCGAGTTCGGCTTACCAATGAAGTACGGCGACTTGCCGGTAGCCTTCGTGATCATTGCGGCTACAGAACCCGTCGCAGGCAGGATGCCTTCCTCCGAAGGGCCGGTCACGTCCGGGTTGGTGGCAATGAATTTCGCGCCGGCTTCAATGAATCGAATCGCTCGCGTGATTGCGTTGAAGTCGTAGCTACGAGTCTCACCAAGTACGACGTATTCCGGGCTGGTTTCCGTCATGACGTAGCCAGCCTCGTGCAAAGCGGTTGTCAGACCGGCCTCGCCAATGACGAATGCGGACGACTTGGGGGACTGCTGCGTTAGGAACGCGGCGGTTGCAAGTGCGGAAGTCCAAATGTGTTCTTCCGGGACGTTCAAGCCCGAATGTGAAAGTCGGGCCGACAGGTCGCGCGGCGTGTAAATCGAGTTGTTCGTGAAGATCAGGAACGGGATCTCGTGTTCGTGCAGGGCGTCGATGAAGTCCTGCGCGCCGTCGATTGCGTGTTCTTCCCTCACCAGTACGCCGTCCATGTCGCAAAGCCAGGACGTTACCGGGGGAAGTTCATCAAGTGAGAATGGTTTTTCAGAGTTCACTCTAGCGATCTCCTAGTATTTAGTTTCATTACGGTTCTAAAAATGAGCCTACCGCCCCAACCTGCGTGTTTCCTTGAAATTGCACCAATTTGCACGCCCGTTCAACGTCGTGCGTTCCGTGTTGACGCTTGTCTTCGAAATGGTGTTGTATCGTCGAGGGCGTGGCTGAGATCAACGAAACTGCACCGAAATCTAAACCTGGACGCGGCCTGGGCCCATGGCCGGGTGGGCGCGACAACTGGCCGGAGGGCGACCAGTACGACCCGGAACTGTTAGAGAACGGCGATGCGCGCAATGTTGAAGACCGTTTCCGCTACTGGAAACGCGAGGCCATAAAGCAGTACCTGGATGAGCATCAACCACAAGACTGGCTTGAAGTAGCGATCGAAAACCTGGGCCACGACTTCAACATTGGGTCAATCGTTCGCACTGCAAACTCCCTGGGCGTGCGCAAGGTTCACATCGTTGGGCGTCGTCGCTGGAACCGCCGCGGAGCAATGGTTACGGACAGGTACCTAGAGGTTGTGCATCACCCAGAAGTGTCCGACTTCCTGGCTGACGTGAAGCCGCGCGGGCTAGCGGTTATCGGCATTGACAACATCGAGAACTCGATCCCGCTGGAAGGTAAACAGCTTCCCCGCAAATGTGTGCTGGTAATGGGGGAGGAGTCCGCCGGCCTAAGCCCTGAAATGGCGTCAGCCTGTGAAACGGTTGCGCACATTACGCAGTACGGATCCAGCCGCTCCATGAACGTTGGCCACGCAGCCGCGATAGCGATGTGGGCATGGGTGATCCAGCACCGCCCTCGCGAATAAACGAACAAAAGACGCGAAAACTGCACTTAGGTGCAGACCAAATGGTGTTGTGTTCTTTAGGTCAAACGTCCTCTAAGCATTGTGGCCCTCAATGTGGGATAATGGACAGGTCAAGATGTCTAGTTCAAGGAGGCAACTAAGTGCCTATTGCAACCCCTGAGGTCTACAACGAAATGCTGGATCGCGCGAAGGAAGGCGTATTTGCTTACCCCGCGATTAACGTGACCTCCTCGCAGACGCTCACCGCCGCTATTCGTGGTTTCGCTGAGGCAGAATCTGACGGCATCATTCAGGTGTCCGTTGGTGGCGCCGAGTACTGGTCCGGTTCCACGATTAAGGACCGCGTTGCTGGATCGCTCGCGATGGCTGCTTACGCCCGTGAGATCGCAAAGAACTACGACGTGAACATTGCTCTGCACACTGACCACTGCTCCAAGGACAACCTGGACTCCTGGATCATTCCGCTAATGGAACTCGAAGTTGAGGAAGTCAAGGCAGGCCGCCTGCCGTTCTTCCAGTCCCATATGTGGGATGGCTCCGCTGTCCCGTTGAAGGAGAACCTGGAGATCGCACAGAAGATGCTTGACCTCGCTCAGAAGTCACGCACCATTCTGGAAGTTGAGATCGGTGTCGTAGGTGGCGAGGAAGACGGCGTCGTTGGTGAGATCAACGAGAAGCTGTACACCACCACTGAAGATGGCCTGAAGACCGTTGAGGCTCTTGGCCTTGGCGAGAAGGGTCGTTACCTGACGGCTCTGACCTTCGGTAACGTACACGGCGTTTACAAGCCTGGCTTCGTTAAGCTCCGCCCCGAAATCCTGGGCACCATCCAGGAAGAAGTTGGCGCGAAGTACGACGCAGGCAACCGTCCGTTCGACCTGGTCATGCACGGTGGCTCCGGATCCTCCGCTGAGGAAATCCAGACCGCTGTCAACAACGGCGTCATCAAGATGAACGTTGACACCGACACCCAGTACGCCTTCACTCGCCCGGTCGTTGACTGGATGCTGAAGAAGTACGACGAGGTCCTGAAGGTTGACAAGGAAGTTGGCGTCAAGAAGTCTTACGACCCGCGTTCGTGGGGTAAGGCAGCAGAGGCCGGCATGGCTGCCCGCGTTGTCGAGGCATGCCAGAACCTGGGCTCCGTTGGCACCAAGATGAAGTGAGTTAATCACCTCTAAACCTCTAGTCGCCCCGCACCAAACGGTGTGGGGCGACTCTTGTATCCGCCCGCGGTCAGCCTCCGCGTTTGACTGTTGCATGGAAGTCGTACAGATTTAAAGTGCGCCCTCCAGAATGAAACCGCACTGGAGTGCCGCCTTGCGTGACTTTGAAAGGACGTCTGTGGGAACAATTATCTTTGCAGTGGTTATCGGTGTGGCGGTCGGGATTGTTGTCGGAGCGCTCGGCGCCGGCGGCGGGATCCTCGCCGTGCCTGCCCTGACGTACCTGCTCCATCAGTCACCGCACGCGGCCGCCACCGGTTCACTGGTCATTGTGCTAGCGACCGCCCTCGTCGCCATTCCGGACAAGATCAGCAAAAAAACGATCCGTATCCGCGAAGGCTTAGTTTTCGGCGGTATTTCGGTCATCGGATCGTTCATTGGTGCGCGCCTATCCGCGTACGTGGACGGGAACGTGCTGATGATCCTTTTCGCGGTCATGCTTTCAATCATGGCGGTCGTCATGATGTTCAAAGGGTTTGCAGAAAAGAAAATTCCCGAGGGCGAGGCTACCAAACGCGAACCGCGCGGGTGGATCGCCGTGATTCTTGCGGCCATTGCGACGGGATTCTTGACCGGATTCTTTGGAGTCGGTGGCGGCTTCATGGTGGTGCCTGTTCTAACGTTGCTGCTTGCATTCGGTATGCGTGAGGCGTCGGGTACGTCCCTGATCGTCATGGTCATGGCGTCGGCGAGTGGTTTGGCGTCGCGGTATGGCCAGTCGATTCCGATCGACTGGGAGGTCGTTATTTCCTTCATGATCGGCTCAATGGCGGGCGGTATTCTGGGTGGCCCGATTTCAAGCAAGGCGAAGCCCTACCAGCTGACTCTGATCTTTGGGGGACTGCTGGGAGCCGTGGCCGTTGCGAGCCTTGCAGCAACGCTTGCAACCATGCTCGCGGCGTAGCGGTCTAGATGCGGCGCGGCGGAACCCCAAAATCATGGATCAAAATGTGCACAACTTATCCGTCTGCCCGGAAAATTCATCGATTTCATGGTGAGATGGAATATAGGGAATTTTAGGAGGCCACGATGGCGGAAACATCTCGTCAATGGATACGAACTGAAGGCATTATTGTTGCTGAACACCTCGACCCCAAAGAGGTAGCCGACTTCATCAATAGCACCAGAGTCGTCGTAGCGATGGACTGGTATGAGCGGACTCCGAACCTAATTGGGCTCACCCTGGCGGCTGCTGATGACAAGCTCGCAGCGGTAAACGATATGGAAGAAATCGTCCCGATCGTCGAGTTTGAAGACTTCGCGCTTGAGGTAGCCCAGAAGTTCAACGCGGAAGTCATGGTAGGCGGAGTTTCAGCCGACGCCCTGCCTGAAGACGCTGAGGTCAGCTCCGATCCGGAGCCGTCCGACTCTGAGGAAACCATGCGGATCGTGGAGCTCTCCTCGATCCCGGATTCTTCGATTCCTCTGGCAGCCGCAGTTTCCGGCGTTGACATCGTGGCACTCGGCCTCGACAACGGTTGGGAAGCCATCGCCTACGATTCCAGCTACTCGATGTCGGTAGCATCGTTTGGCGAATACCCGATCGTCACACTGATGGTTTCTGACGGTGAGTTCCACGCAAGCCTCGCGGAAGACAACGATCCCGAATCTTTGATCATGTACAACTGGTCAATGTCGACGCGCACTCTCGCCGCCGGGCACCTAAACGATCGCGTGTCCGCAGAAGCCGAGGAGCTAGTTGGCGCGTCCACCGACTTGCGTCGTATCGCCGAGGCCGTGCCGGGTGCTGACGTCAAAGCAGCTGAAGCAACCGCTCAGCTTGAAGGTACTCGAGCTGTATTGAGCTTCGTTCGCGCCCTCGGAGCGCCCGGCTCGATCGCTGACTACCTACTCGAAAACATTGAGGCAACTGACATCCCAGGTGCAGAAGCCCAC
This sequence comes from Actinomyces sp., assembly GCA_012837655.1. Taxonomy (GTDB): domain Bacteria; phylum Actinomycetota; class Actinomycetes; order Actinomycetales; family Actinomycetaceae; genus Gleimia. The sequence continues at coordinate 41,253 of DUQT01000154.1, forward strand.
GACGCTCGCGGCATCTCCAACGCGATTGGTCGCAGTGTTGACCGTATGCTGCTTGAGCCTGAATCTACTGGCAACCCGGTTTGGGAAACGTACCACAAGGTCGCAGTTGAGCGTCCCGCGATCGTTAGAACCTTCGCGAGCGTTGAGGCAGCTGTTGGTGGCATCCTGCTAACCAACGCTCTGAGGGCAAAGAAACCGCGCTCGGGATGGGTCAAGTTCGGCGGTTTTGTTGGCAGCCTGATGCTGTTCGACTCCGTCGCTGAAGTAATGCTCGCCAAGTACCTAGGTGAGCGTGCCGAGCGACGCCGCAACGCCTAACCCTACTTCAAGCAAGACCGCCCTCCGGGAATATTCCCGCAGGGCGGTTTTACGATTACGTTGGGCGGACGATGCTTGTGTGGAACGTGATCTTGTCGGCGGTTTCTGAAGTTTCAAGGGTTGGCCGGCTCGCGATGGCGATGGCTTCTCGCGTCATGTCTTCAAGTGGCCAATCAATGTCGGTAGCCAACGCCTGCGATCCTGACATGGCTACAGGCGGCAGATCGGATCCGTAGCCAACCGCGAGTTTCCCTTCGGGTTCGACTATTTGCTCCAAGGCTTTGTTTACGCCGCTCTTGTCATCGATACCCAGCGATATCGCGCCAGACAGATCGGCAGGCCTGCCGCGGGTGTTCATCCAGATTATGGGGACGTCCTGCTGAGCAAGGTCATGTCCCAGCTGAATGTGGGATTCATCCACTTCGATGATTGCGGCGCGCAGATCGATTTCGCTCAGCACGTCGTGAGCTGTTACTGGGCCGGTAATGGTTCCATCTTCTTGACATGCGGGGAAGAAGGGGATCGCGAACATCGAGTACTTGCGGGCCTCTTCGATTGCCGGCAACACAATGCGGCTCAATAGCGGAATATTGGCTGGAGTTGGAGCCTCCGACAGGAACAGTCCAATCGCACGTGGGGCGGAAGCTCGCAGGTGCCTTCCGGTTGCTCGCGGGATGTATGCAAGCTGTTCAGCGGCCTCGCGAACCCTCTGAGCGGTTGCGGCGGCGACTCCGACTTCTTCTGCTCGATTGTTCAATACGTGCGAAACCGTAGCAGGGGATACGCCAGCAAGCCTTGCGACATCGGCACGTGTAGCCCGCGGCATTTTGTATCCCTTTCATTCCCGTGCGCATGAGTCGGGAATCCTCAGAAAATGTATTGACAATTTCGAGTCTACTCCGCACAGGCAAAGGGCCGGGGAGGTGTCTCAGACACCTC